>NZ_JASBSF010000366.1 GCF_030149085.1 Microbacterium sp.
GTTATGTGTACGTTCGGTCAGTGTCTCAACGACCCACCCGACTGCACCCCCGGAGCATGATGTATCTGCGTTTCGTCGACCACCAACTCGCCCCCTCAACCGACTTCGACGCGCGCGCCAGCGACATCTACTCGCGCACCCGTTCGCTCCCCGAGGGGATGCCGATCCTCCTTGACGATCGGTGGCGGCCGGTGGAGCCGTGGTTGACGTACTTCCGGATCGTCGCAGCGTCGACAGACCCGGCGACGCTGCGCGCGTACGCATACGACGCCAGGCGGTTTGCGTCGTTCCTCGCCACGCGACAGACCGACGTGATCCATGCGTCGAGCGACGACATCGTCGCGTTCCGCGAATGGCGGCTGAGCGGCTCCGAGCGCCCGGTGTCGCCGGCGACGTGGCGACGCGACGTGGTCGTGATACGCGGGATCTATCAGCTGCTCACTCAGACCGGGCAGATCCAGCGCGAACCGTGGATCACCATCGGAAGGTCGTCGCCGCTCCGGATGCGTTGGAGGAGCGAGCCCGACATTCGGCCGCTGACGCAGGCGCAGTGGCGCACGTTCCTCGACGTCGGTCTCGGCGGACGAACCGCCGCGGGCGATCTGGACGAGAGTTGGCGGGGCACAACGAGCCTGCGTTCAAAGGCGGGCGCGCAGCTGGCCGTGACGACGGGGATGCGCCTCGGTGAGTTCTCCACACTGCTCGACGCTGAAGTCCCGCCGCCGACGGGCACCGGCATCTCCGTCTTGCTCGAGGCGTGCGCGAAGTACCAGAAGCGTCGACGCGTCCACGTCCCCCTCACGACGCTTCGGGCGGTCGATCTCTACCGGCAGACGGAGCGCCGAGCGGTCGTCCGCGCGTCAGCTGCCTCCCTCTGGCGACGCCGCTCCGAGCTGTTCGTCGTCGACGAGATCGACGTGTCGGCAGGCATCCTGCGAGGCCGGGTGAATGGGCGGCGATCGAGATGGCGGCTGCACCAGCTGCCTCCGCACCTGCGACGAATTGCCGTCATCGAGCGGGACCACGGGATGGAGGCGCTGGGGCTGTTCGTCGGTCGAGGCGGTTTGCCGATCAGCCGCAGGCAATGGCACGCGACGTTCGAGGCTGCAAGCGGGCGTGCTCTGAGGCTCGCTCAGGACGAGATGGGCGGTCGCCGTGCACGGATCACTCCGCACGATCTGCGCCACACTTTCGCTGTCGTGCTCCTGAAATCGCTGACCGATGTGGCGCTGGCCCGCGAGGCGGAGCGACGGGCAGGCAACGTGGGACCAGCCACGATCTCCGAGCACATCGCCATCAACCCGCGACTTACAGTGCAGCGGCTGCTGGGGCACTCGAACCCGGCGACGACCATGGTCTACCTGCGCTACATCGAGGACACCGATGCGCTCATCCAGGACGTATTCGAGAGCTGGAGCGACGAGGGCATGACATACGCGGACGCAGTCCTCGCTGATCGGAACGTCGCGTGACGAACATCGACCTCACCCCGCGGCAGATGCTGTTCGTTCTTCCGACCGCGAACGTCGATGGAACACTCGCCCCGCTCGACTTCGCACACCCCGTCCTTGCGGCTGAGCTCGCGGACGCGCTGATCGACATGCGTCGAGCCATGGGTCACACCGACGGCACCGCGTATCAGTACCGCCGGGCGCTGATGAGCCTTCTGCGCGGTCTACCTGACGCTTGCCCGCGAACTGTGAGTCTCGCAACGCCGGGACTCGCCCTCATCGACGCGTTGCACGCGTGGGAATCCGCGTTGGCCGGCAACTACCCGCCAGAGAGCGCGATCCCGTACAAGTACGGCAGACAGATCCGCGCTCTCGTCCGCGTCCACGCAGCGAACGGTCGTGACGTCAGCGACGCCACGCTCCGTTGGGCGCAGGCGCACGTGCTGCACCAGGGCGGCGACTCCACGCCGCTCGATGAGTTCTCGAACGCGGAGCGACTCGCGATTCGCAACGCCTGCCGCGCCCGAATCCGCGAATTGGAGGCTCGTCTGGCAGTCGGACGTCGGCTGCTCGCCAGCGCAGACGATCCCCGAAGCACAGGGTGGGAACGAAGCGCCGATGTCCTGTGGGGCATTCGCCATCTCGGACGACGTCCCGGAGCATCGATCGAGGCTGATGTCCTCCGCGCGTGCGCATCGGGTGTGCTCGACGACCTCCACGACGACTTCGCGCTCGAACAGTCGCCGGTCCGCGCCAATGCCGGCCGGATCACGCGACGACTACTGACCCACCTCTATCCGTCCAGCGAGGACCTCGTTGCGTTTCGCACACTCCTGCAGTTGGAGAGTGGTGCGGCGCCGGAAGAGTGGTCGGACGTTCGACTCACAGACATCGAGCACACGACAGACTCGGTCCGCGTACGGCTCCACAAGGCGCGAGCCCACCGAACTCGAACCGTGCGATGCGCGATCACCGGGTCTCGCGATGGCACCGGGTGGAGAGCAGGGGATCTCATACTTCGCCTGATCGCTGTCACCGAGGCAGCTCGGGAGGAGGCAAAGGAGGTGGGCGGCTCCGACGCGGACGCCTTGTTCATCACCGTGCAGCGCACCGCGTCCAGGCATCTCGTCGCGCGCCAGGAGTCATTCTCGCGCCGCCCCTTCACGTCGCTTCTGATGGCGATCTCGCCCGAGATATCAAAGCCATACGATTCCCGCCGGCTACGCAAGACAGTGAAGAGTGTTCGTGCAGCAGTGCTCCGCAGCGCTGACGCCGCGGCGGGAGACGACCACAGCATCGCTGTCTACCAACGCCATTACGCGCAGTCGACAACCGTGCATGTTCTGGCCGGCAACGCAGTCAACGCGGCGCAGAGTCAGGTGTTCGATCGAGTACGAGGGCCGGTCTTCGTTCGTGCTGCGGCCAGCACCGTCGACGACGCAGCAGGCGACCTGGGTGCTGCCGCAGCCGCCGAGTTGGCCTCGAGCGCCACTGACCAGGGAATCAACGTGACTCAGTGCACGTCACCGTACGAATCGCCCTTCACGCCGGCGGGGCGGCTCTGCGAGCATCGGCCATCGATGTGCTTCGCGTGCCCGAACGCGATCGTGTTCGCAGATCACCTGCCGCGAGTCCTCGCGTACCGAGAGATTCTCCGCGGTCACGAGAACGAGATGCCCCCGGCCCAGTTCGCGGCGGTACACGGTCAGCAGTTGGTCAACGTCGAACGCATCCTCCACGAGTTCTCCCCGACGGAGATCGAGAACGCGCGGACGGCGTGCGAGACCGCCTCTGTCCATGTGCCGCTCACCCAGAGAGGAGTCCACCTGTGAGCGTCGATCGCGAGTACTCTGCCGAGCCGGTGTCGCTGTTCGCGAGCGACTACTGGGCGAGCGACACGGCGGTCATCTCAGATCGACACCTCGAACATGACTTCCCCATCCCCTTCTTCGGAGATGAGGATCGCTGGGACCTCAGCGCCCTGGGGTGGAACCCTGCTGCGGGCCGCCATTCCGCGGTGCTGTTGTTCGACTCGTTCATCGGTGAGTGGAACCTTCGTGCTCGCGAACTCGCAATGGCACTTCTCAACCCTGTGCATCCCGTGCTGCGCGGGCAGATGATCTATCTGCGAGCAACGCCCGCCCATGTGAAGACGATCCGTTCCAAGCTCGAGGGCCTGAAGCGGTTCGCCGCGTGGTACGCCGACAACCTCCCTGACACTCCACTCCGTGATCTCCATCAGTCGCACCTCGACGGCTTCCTCACTGAGGTCAAGACGATGGGGATCCCCTCCAGAACGCGACAAGCAGTCGATGCTGTTCGCGAACTGCACACCTACGCGGCAGTCCTCTCTGGCGGAGGCATCCCATTCCGTCCATGGGGAGATCTCCACACGATCGCGCTCAGCGGGCAGAAGTCCAGCGCCGAGCTGAGCACGCCGGTGATTCCACCGCAGGTGTGGTGGCCGCTCCTGCGGGCGTGTTGGCAGTACATCAACGTGTTCTCGCACGACATCTTTGCGGCCGCCGCGGAATGGTCGGCGCTCGACCGCCCCAAAGCCGAGCGCGTGAAGGTACGACACCCCGAGGACACGCTCGCGCGATGGATCGTAACGCCCGGAAATCG
>NZ_JASBSF010000367.1 GCF_030149085.1 Microbacterium sp.
CAAGTTGGTGTCTTTGGATGTCACCACCGCAACACGATCCCAGAAGTCCTTGTCGCGAAGGTGGTAGCGGAGGCGATCACCGATCACATCCGCTTCCCCGACGTAGCAGCGCACGCCGCCGATCGATGACTCATCATCGCCCAGCAACAGATAGACACCGGTTCGCGACGCCTCAGGTCGGCGCAGCAACTCCCCGACATCCGAACGTGGCGCCGTCAGCACGTGGCCCGTCCAGTTCGTGATCTCGGCAGTCGAGAGACCACCGGGCGTTCCATCGACGAGGAACAGCTTGATCTGCTTGCCACTCATAGCTCTCCTCGGAACGCTCGATGTTGGAGGGACGCGAAGAGTTGATCAGTCCAGCGACGACGCGTGCCAAGCCGCTTTCGCTCAGCCTCCACGCGCTGCCGGAGATCCAGAAGCCGCGTGAGGGTCGCCGAGTCGGGTTCGGGGAGTCGGATCGAGAGAGCCTCGCGCGCGTTGATGTTTGCCATACCGACAATGCTCTTTGCCATCTTCCTCAGTGTCAGTTTTCCGTGACGTGAGTTGAGGTAGCCGGCGACATACTCGCCGAGTTCAGGCGATTTGGGTCGCAAGCGGACGAGATAGCCGGCGAATGCGCGGGGTTCGGCTTCGCGATACACCGCCGTCTTTCCGACGAGATCTGCGCTGTTCGTGCGATTGAACAGAAGATCGCCGCGGTGAACGAGGTAACGCGCGTGGTCGGACTCATCGATATCGATGAACTTCATGTTCGTAAGGTCTATGCGGCCATCGTTGGTGACGTTCCCCATGCGCAGGATCGGGAACTGACCAGACTCGCCCGCCTTCGCAGATGTTCCGTACTGGGAGGATTCGACGAGATCCCCGACCGTCACGGACCGCCGACCAGGTGCTCCGGCGACAGAGTCAAAGAACGAGTCGAGAAGTTCACGCAGTTTGCCCTCCTGGGCTCCCGACAGAACTCGCACAGCATCGGCCTCATCGAGGATTGCGGCGATGCGGCGCTGCTCGGGGAGAGGCGGCAGGGGGACCGGCATCGCCTCGAAGACACCGCGTGGCAACGTGCGACGTCTCAAGGTAGTCCCCCTGAGCTTCGCCCTGTAGAAGCTGATGGCGGCCGAGGATCGAAGGTAGCGTTCCAAGTACTTTCGATCGACGCCACGAGCGTCACGTAGGTCCCACACTCCGTAGGCCGGACTAACGATCCCCGCCTCGTGACTCCATTGGAATGCCAGAACCGCCTCGTCTATGGGGAAGCCAACCACGAGCGGACCGCGATTGACGACTTTGTACTCGGACAGGTCGGCCCCCGCTATCCGCTTCCTAAACCGACTTGCCTGCTCGACCAAACCGTCGCGAGTAGTCATCGACAACACGGGGAGGGCCCTGCCGTGTCCTAGCCTTACTGAATTTGCAGGCATGATGATGGATCCCAGCGGCACGGTCTCCCAGCTCACGCGAGCATCTCCCGTAGGCGCTTGAGGCCGTCCTGGATCTCGACTTCGAGGGCATCCAGTTCGTCGAGGATCTCCGCCGGGGACCGGTGCTCGACCTCCTCGATCTCGATCTCCTTGTAGCGGTTGAGGCTCAGGTCGTAGCCGTTGTCGACGATCTCTTGCTTCGGGACGAAGAAGCTCTGGTCGGTGCGCGCCCGTGCAGTCTCAGCATCCAGGTTCTGCCACCGCGCGAGCACGTCGGGGAGGTCGTTCGCCTCGATGGGGGTGCGCTTGTCGTCGAGGGTCATGCCGTCGGCGCGCACGTCGTAGAACCACACGCGGTCGGTTCCGCCCGACGAGGTCTTCGTGAACAGCAGGATGGCGGTCGAGACCCCGGTGTAGGGCTTGAAGGTGCCCGACGGGAGCTTGATGACGGCATCCAGTTTGTGGTCATCGATCAGCAGCTTGCGCACCGCCTTGTGCGCGTTGCTCGACCCGAACAGCACCCCCTCGGGCACGATGACCGCGGCGCGCCCACCGTTGCGCAGCATCCGGATCATGAGCACCAGAAAGAGCAGCTCGGTCTTGCGGGTCTTGACGAGCTTCTGCAGATCCTTCGAGACGGTCTCTTGATCGAGCGAACCCGCAAACGGCGGATTGGCGAGCACGAGCGTGTAGCGGTCATCGCCCGGATGCCCCTCCGACAGCGAGTCCGCGCGCTCGATCGTCGGATTCTCGACGCCGTGCAGCAGCATGTTCATGCTCGCGATGCGGGCCATCGCAGCATCGGAGTCGTAGCCCGTGAACATCGGGCCGTTGAAGTGGGCGCGGCTGGCGGCATCCGCCCACAGCTCGGGGTGGTGATCGCGCAGGTACTCCTCGGCAGCCACGAGGAACCCCGCGGTTCCGACGGCAGTTATGTGTACGTTCGGTCAGTGTCTCAACGACCCACCCGACTGCACCCCCGGAGCATGATGTATCTGCAGTACATCAACGTGTTCTCGCACGACATCTTTGCGGCCGCCGCGGAATGGTCGGCGCTCGACCGCCCCAAAGCCGAGCGCGTGAAGGTACGACACCCCGAGGACACGCTCGCGCGATGGATCGTAACGCCCGGAAATCG
>NZ_JASBSF010000378.1 GCF_030149085.1 Microbacterium sp.
CTGCCGCAGGCGCTCCGAACTCTCATCCAGGGCTCCATCGCGGCGGTCGACCTCGACCAGGCTGCAATTGGGCCAGGCATTGCGGTGTTCTCTCGATACTCGAGAGTTCGCGAGGCCGACGGCACCGATATGTCCGTTCGCGACGCGCTGGAGTTGATCAATGCAACTCTTGACGAGGTCGTCGACGAGCTTTCTGACTCAGATCCGGATTCCCGGTTCGCGGCGAAATGGTACCGACAGTTCGGCTGGGGCACTGAAGTTTCAGGTACGGCCATAACGATGGCCCAGTCGGCCGGAACCTCCCTGGGAACGCTCGAGCGCGGTGGCATCTTCGAAGCGAAGGGTGGACGGGCCCGGCTCCTCTCTCCCGCGGTTCTTGAAGACGAGTGGGACGTTGCGTCCGACGAGCGCGTCAGCGTCTGGGAGGCGACGGTTCGCCTGGCTGCGGTGATGGCGCGGGACGGCGTCGACAAAGTCGCCCAACTGCTCCCTGCCGTACAGACCCGCGTGAGCCTGGACGCAGTCAAGCAGATGTCACTCTGGCTATTCCGCGAGGCGGAAAAGAAGCGCGACACCAAGGATGCGATTCTCTTCAACGGATTGGTGAGTGCGTGGGGTGATGTGAACGAGCAGGCGCGGAAGCATGCCGGTGTTCCGCGCGCCGTTCAGCAGGCGTTCGACTTCGATGAGGATGGGGACTGAGTTCGATGGCGATGAACAACCGTGATCGCGTGGGCAAGGCGTTCGACCTGCTGTCGGAGGGTCTGCTCGATTCGGTCGACGAGGTGATGACTGCCGCGTACGGCACGTCCGACTGGCCCGCTGCGTGGGCGCAAGAGGACGCGCAACGCCGAGGTGGGCCGGCCCGAACGCTGACGAAGCACGATGTCCAGGTGCAGCTTCGCGCGATCACCGAGCAGGGCTACCGCTTCAAGGACGTGCTGTCGCGTGCGCAGCAAGGCTTCGGGTCTGAGCTCCGCGAGACGCGAAATCTGTGGGCGCACAACGAGCCGTTCAGTTCTGATGACGCGGCGCGCGCGCTCGACACGATTGAGCGACTGCTCCACGCCGTCGGCGCGGTCGACTCCGCTGAGGACGTCCGCAAGCTCCGCGTCGACCTGCAGCGCACGGTCTTCGAGGATCAGACGCGCAAGCAGGTCAAGCGGACGACGGTGACCCTCGACCCGGGCTCGGGTCTCCGGCCGTGGCGCGAGGTGATCCGCCCGCACGATGACGTGGCGCGCGGCGAGTTCACGGCATCCGAGTTCGCGGCTGACCTACATCTGGTGCGCACGGGGCAGGCGACGAGCCCTGAGTACGGCGACCCGGTCGAGTTCTTCACCCGCACGTACCTCACGGAAGGTCTGCGGGATCTTTTGTCGCGTGCGCTCCGGCGCGTCGGCGGCGGGGACGGCAACGCGAGCCCGGTCGTCAACCTGCAGACCAACTTCGGCGGCGGCAAGACGCACTCGATGCTCGCTCTCTACCACCTCTTCAGCGGCACCCCCGCAAAGGACTTCCCGCAGGAGCTGCAGGAGCTCATCGCCGAGACCGGAAACCCGGATCTTGGGGCGCTGGAAGTGAAGCGCGTCGCGCTCGTCGGCACCTACCTGAAGGCAGGGTCGCCACTCATCAAGGACGACGGCACCGAGGTGCGCACGCTCTGGGGAGAGCTCGCCTGGCAGCTCGGCGGCCGCGAAGCGTATGACCTGATCGCTGAAGACGACCGAGCCGGGACGAACCCGGGCGAGGCCTTGCGGACGCTGATCGCGAAGTATTCGCCGGCGCTGATCCTCATCGATGAGTGGGTCGCGTATGCGCGGCAACTGGTCACGGACAAGGAGCTTCCGTCGGGCTCATTCGAGACGCAGTTCACCTTCGCACAGTCTCTGACAGAAGTCGTTCGGTCGGTGCCTGGAGCGATGCTTGTCGTCTCGATCCCGGCATCCGACACCGGCGATGCAGGTAGCGGAAGTGACATCGAGATCGGCGGCGCGAACGGCCAGCTTGCGCTGGAACGTCTGCAGAACGTGATCCGGCGCGTCGCCGACCAGTGGCGGCCGTCGAGCAAGGACGAGTCCTTCGAGATCGTCCGCCGCCGTCTCTTCCAGGCGCCGAACGCGGAGGGTCTGACCACGATCTCCGCCGTAGCGCGCAGCTTCGTCACTCTCTATCGGAGCAACACCGCACTGTTCCCCCGGGATGCCGCGGCCCCGAGTGACGACTACGAGCAGCGCATCCGAGCGTCCTATCCGTTGCACCCCGAGTTGCTGGACCGCCTGTATGAGGATTGGTCGACGCTGGAACGGTTCCAGCGCACCCGCGGTGTGCTCAAGCTCGTGTCCTCGATCGTGCACGAGC
>NZ_JASBSF010000389.1 GCF_030149085.1 Microbacterium sp.
CGAGTTCGTCTTTCGTTGCCATTCCCCCAGCGTTGCTGCGCGCCCATCGGCGACAGCGAGGCTCGGGGCGAGACGCGAAGAAGCTCGGGAACTATGCGCCTGGGGCGGAAGGACGCTTAGCTGTCGAGCGTGAGCTCGTCAGGCAACTGGAAGTCGCCGCGCTGGAGTTCCTCGACGTTGACGTCCTTGAAGGTGAGGACGCGCACGGACTTGACGAATCGATCCGCCCGGTAGATGTCCCAGACCCAGACGTCGTTCATCGTGATCTCGAAGTAGAAGTCGTGCTCCGTGTCCCGGCGAACGACGTTGACGTCATTGGCGAGGTAGAAGCGTCGCTCCGTCTCGATCACGTACTGGAACTGGTGTACGACATCCCGGTACTCGCGATACAGCGCCAGTTCCAGTTCGCGGTCGTAGTCCTCGAAGACCTCGTCATCCATGGTGCTTTCATCCTAGTTCCCGGGATGCGGCAAGCGACCACGGTCGAGCACCCCCGGGCGTATCAGAAGAGCGTTGGAGCTCCGGCGAAGGCCCACGACACCCGATGGTGGTCACTCACCCCGTGCTCGAGAATCGCGGCGCGGTGCTCGGGACTCGCATACCCCTTGTTGCGGACCCACTGATAGGCGGGCAGGTCGTCGTGGAGACCCACCATGAGCTCGTCCCGCGCGACTTTGGCGATCACGGATGCTGCCGCCGCGCCGGCGCAGTCGCGGTCGGCCTTGATCACGGGGCGGACCGTCAGCCGAGGGCCCGCAGCCCGCGAGATATAGTCGTGGTTCCCGTCGAGGACGACGATCGCGCGCGACATGTCCACACCGTGGGCGGCGAGCTCCGCCAGCGCACGCCTGGCAGCGAGCCCGAGGGCGGGCAGGATGCCGACCTCGTCGATCTCGGCTGAGCTGGCCCACCCGACAGCACTGTCGACGACCCAGCCCGCAGCGCGTCGAGCCAGCTCCGCGCGGCGCGGTTCGGGAATCAGCTTTGAGTCGCGCAGGCCCTCGGGAACCCGGCGGCGCGAGAGCACGGCATCCGTCACGGTGGCCCCCACGGCGACCGGGCCAGCGAGGGCACCGCGACCCACCTCGTCGCACGAGATGACGAGGTCGTACTCGCGCAACAGCTGCCGCTCCAGGGTGAGGCGCGGGACCGCTCGCGACGCCCCGGTCACTGCGCGCCGGCTCCTTCGCCTGCGGGAACGCCAGCGAATACTTCACTGTGCGGATCAAGGATTCCCCACCGCGAGATCGGCCACGTTATGACGAAGGCACGACCGACGACGTTCTCGATCGGCACGAATCCCTTGCCGGGCTTGTCCTGATTGAGCCGCGAGTCCTGGGAGTGGTTTCGGTTGTCGCCCTGCACCCACAGGCTGCCCTCGGGCACGACAATATCGAAGGGCACGG
Source organism: Microbacterium sp. (assembly GCF_030149085.1). GTDB lineage: Bacteria > Actinomycetota > Actinomycetes > Actinomycetales > Microbacteriaceae > Microbacterium. The sequence continues at coordinate 1,407 of NZ_JASBSF010000389.1, forward strand.
GGTTCGGCGCGGTCTGGCCCGGGTCGAGCTTGACGTAGGCCGACTCGTCGATCGGAACGCCGTTGATCGTGATCTGGCCGAGAGCGTTGCAGCACACGACGTGGTCGCCGGGAACCCCGATCACCCGTTTGATGAGGTGGTCTTCGGAGTCCGAGACGGAGAGGCCGACGAGAGTGAGGAGCCAGTCGATGCCTTCGACGAACGGTGACTGCGCGGGGCTCACGCTCGGGCGAAGCCACCCACCCGGATCCTGGAACACGACGATGTCACCGCGCTGGTACCCGTTCCATCGCGGCGTGAGCTCGTCGACCAGGATGCGGTCATTGATCTGGAGGGTGTCCTCCATGGACCCCGAGGGGATGTAGAAGGAGCGGACCAGGAACGTCTTCACTAGCGCCGAAACGACGACGGCGATCAGGATGATGACCAGCACGTCCCGCAGGAAAACCCACCCGCCGCGCCTGCCCCCCTGTCGACGCCGCTGTGCCCGTGTTACCGGTTCAGCGGGTGCCTCAGCGTCGGAAGTCATGCAGCGATCCAATCCGTCCGAGGTGATACCGGACGCTCAGATAAGGGTGTCACACGATGGGTCTTCCGGGGGTCGTGCAACGCCCGGACAGACACGTGTGCCCCGGCGCTGAAGCGCCGGGGCACACGTGGAGAGGCGCAGACTCAGTTGTCGCGCTTCTCCTTGATCTTGGCCTTCTTGCCGCGAAGCTCGCGCAGGTAGTAGAGCTTCGCACGACGCACGTCACCGCGGGTGACGAGCTCGATCTTGTCGATGATCGGGCTGTGCACGGGGAACGTACGCTCGACGCCCACCTGGAAGCTGATCTTGCGGACGGTGAAGGTCTCGCGCACGCCGTCGCCGGAGCGACCGAGCACGACGCCCTGGAAGACCTGGACGCGCGAGCGGCTTCCTTCGACGATGTTCACGTGCACCTTGACGGTGTCGCCGGGGCCGAACGCGGGGATGTCGCTGCGCAGGGAAGCTGCGTCGACGATATCGAGGGTCTGCATGATCGCTACTCTCTGCGGCCGCCACAGGTCGGTCGCGGGTGGATAGAAAAGGATGAGGCGTGCCGAACCGCGGTCACGACCGGCGGCGGATTCCCCTGAGGCAGAATCCATCAAGGCACAAACAGCTATTCTGCCACGACAGCCGCCGCGAACAAAACCGTCAGGAACGCGGCTGCTGCTCGGTGATGACGATGACCTCGGGGTTCTCACGGCGCGGCGGAGCCGTCGGCGACGGCGGGATGTAGGACACACCCGACGTGCTACGCAGCGTGGCGATGCCCGGACGCGCTTCGCGCCACAGCTGCCAGAGCATCAGCCAGAACAGCGACAGCCCGACGGCGACCGTCAGCAAGAAGACCGGGAACCACCAGGCCGCCACGAAGAAGCCGAGCGCGATCGTGAGAGCGTGCCAGACCGTGAATCCTGCGACATCCCACCACGACACTGCTCGCGCAGCCCGAGCTGTGGGACGCGCCCGCACCAAGAGTGTCAGGACGAGCTGGCCGATGAGTACCGAGGGAATGGCCATGAGCAATACCCACAGCAGCGCCCACGCGCCGGCGTTGAAGGCGATCCAGCCGACGAACAGCCAGAGCGGCAGCACGAACGCGGCGGGGATCATCCAGCCGTAGTAGGCGCGTCGCAGCCACATGATTCGATGCTACGCCCGGCTCATGCCACCCGTGGCCGAGGCACGCGATGCGAGGCATCCTCACAGCCGATCGATAGCGGATCGGACAGAATGGACCGGTCGAGAGGAAACTGATGATCGAGTTGCGCACCCCTGCCGAGATTGAGGCGATGAAACCGGCTGGTCGCTTCGTCGCCGAAGTACTCGCGACCCTGCGCGCTGAGACCCGCGTCGGAACGAACCTGCTCGACATCGACCGCCGCGCGCACGAGATGATCCGCAAAGTCGGCGCCGAGTCGTGCTACATCGACTACCACCCCTCCTTCGGAGCAAGCCCGTTCGGCAAGGTCATCTGCACGTCGATCAATGACGCCGTGCTCCACGGGCTTCCCTTCGACTACGCCATCCGCGACGGCGACCTCGTGACCCTCGACTTCGCCGTCTCCGTCGACGGCTGGGTCGCCGACTCAGCGGTGTCTTTCGTGGTGGGCACGCCCCGCGACGAAGACCTCGCCCTCATCGACACGACTGAGCGCGCGTTAGATGCCGCGATCAGCGCAGCGGTCATCGGTAACCGCATCGGTGATATCTCGGCCGCCGTGGCCGCCGTCGCTCACGGCGAGGGCCTCTCGATCAACACGGATTTCGGCGGCCATGGGGTCGGTCGCGAGATGCACGGTGACCCGCACGTTCCCAACGACGGCAAGCCCGGCCGCGGGTACCCCCTGCGGGCTGGACTGGTGCTCGCGCTCGAACCCTGGTTCCTGCAGTCGACGGACCAGCTGCGAACGGATGCCGATGGCTGGACGCTACGCAGCGCTGACGGCTCGCGCGGGGCTCACTCCGAGCACACGATCGCCATCACCGAGGACGGCCCCGTCATCCTCACCGACCGGAGCTTCCTCGGGGTCAGCTGAGCCGGTACCTCGTCCCGGGTTCACGACCCGTCGGAGGCGCCGACGCGGTGGACCCGCACGTTGTTCGTCGACCCCGGGGTTCCGGGAGGAGCGCCCGCGGTCATGATCACGACATCACCCGGCGCGGCCCGGCCCGTCTCGATGGGCACCTGGTCGAGCAACTGGATCAGGCCGTCGGTCGACGTGGCGCGAGCGACCAGGAACGGCTCCACACCCCAGGTGAGCGCCAATCGTGAGCGGGTTCCCGGCAGGTCGGTGAACGCGAGGATCGGCACGCGGTGGCGAAGCCGCGCCATTCGACGAGCCGAGTCACCGGACTGACTGAAAACGCACACGAACTTCGCGTCGACGAAGTCGGCGATGGTCGCGGCGGCAAGAGTCAGGGCGCCGCCCTGTGTGCGCGGTTTCGTGCCGAGCTGAGGGATGCGTTCAAGCCCGGTTTCTTCGGTGGATGCGACGATTCGGGCCATGGTCTCGACGACGGTAACCGGATGGGCTCCGACGCTCGTCTCCCCCGAGAGCATGACCGCGTCAGCGCCGTCGAGAACCGCATTGGCGACATCCGAGGTCTCTGCGCGCGTCGGCACCGGATTCTCGATCATCGACTCAAGCATCTGGGTCGCGACGATGACCGGCTTGGCCCAGCGGCGGGCGAGCTCGATCGCTCTCTTCTGCACGATCGGCACGGTCTCCAGCGGCAGCTCGACGCCAAGATCGCCACGAGCGATCATGACGCCGTCGAACGCGTCGATGATCTCCTGCAGGTGTTCGACAGCCTCGGGCTTCTCGATCTTGGCGATGATCGGAATCCGGCGACCCTCTTCGGCCATGATGATCCGCGCCCGCTGTGCGTCCTTGGGCGAGCGCACGAACGAGAGCGCGATCATGTCGACGCCGAGCGCCAACGCCCAGCGCAGGTCGGCTTCGTCCTTCGCGCTCAGAGCTGGCGCGCTGACTGCGACCCCCGGGAGATTGATGCCCTTGTTGTTCGAGACCGCTCCCCCGACCACGACCTCGGTGCGCACCCGGATGCCGTCGGTGTCGAGCACTCGCAGCCGAACCTTGCCGTCATCGATGAGCAGCGTGTCTCCAGCAACGACGTCGGAGGCAAGCTGCGGGAACGTCGTTCCACAGATCTCGCGCGTGCCCTCGACATCCTCGGTGGTGATCGTGAAGATGTCGCCCGGCTCGAGGTGGTGCGGGCCGTCGGCGAAGCGTCCGAGCCGGATCTTGGGGCCTTGCAGATCCGCGAGGATGCCGACCGGTCGCCCGGTGGAGTCGGCGGCTCGTCGCACGTTGGCGTACGACTGCTCGTGAATGTCCCACTCGCCGTGGCTCATATTCAGCCGGGCGACATCCATCCCCGCGCGAACGAGGGCCTCGATCTGGTCGTATGACGATGTCGCAGGTCCCAGAGTGGCGACGATCTTGGCGCGGCGCATGCAACGATCCCTTCGGCGGGTGAGTCGCTCTCAGTCTGGCGCCCTGACGACACCGGCGGGTTTCTCGCGTGTGACAAGTCGGTGACTGACGACGCTGCTCAGGGCTCGCCTCAGCTGCGCATCCTCATTCCGTCAGCAGATCAGGCCGACGCGCACGAGTTCGCTCGAGCTGCTGCTGCGCACGCCACTGCGCGATGGCACCATGATTGCCGCTGAGCAGGATGTCGGGCACAGCGCGATCTCGCCACACGGCGGGTTTCGTGTAAGACGGATACTCCAGGAGCCCGTCTTCGTGTGACTCCTCGACGATGCTCGCCGGGTTTCCCACCATCCCGGGAACGAGGCGTCCGACGGCTTCGATCATCGCCATAGCGGCGACCTCGCCGCCGTTGAGCACGTAGTCGCCGAGGCTGATGAGGCGAACCGAGCCACGCGCGGCGGCATCCTCGAAGACCCGCTCGTCGATGCCTTCGTATCGTCCGCACCCGAAGACGAGGTGCTCTTCGCGCGCGAGCTCGCGCGCCGTCGACTGGCGAAAGAGTTCCCCCGCCGGCGACGGGAACACGATCGTCGGCCGGGCTGACGCATCAGCTGGCGCAAGTTCGTCGAGTGCCTCGCCCCACGGTTCGGGTTTCATGACCATCCCGGCACCGCCCCCGTAGGGGGTGTCATCGACAGTGCGGTGGCGGTCGTGAGTCCACTGACGCAGATCGTACACGCGGACATCGAGCAGGCCGCGCTCGCGGGCCTTGCCGATGAGCGAGACCTCGAGGACGTCGAAGAACGCCGGGAAAATCGTGACGACGTCGATGCGCACGTCAGTTCCCGTCGGTGTCGGCTGCCGCGTCCTCGGGAGACTCATCGGAGGATGCGGCGGGTTCGGGATCCTCATCGACGATGTCTTCGAACAGGCCTGCCGGTGGCGTCACGATGACGTAACCCGCTGAAGGATCGACGACCGGCACGATCGCTTTGACGAAGGGCACGAGCACTTCGCGATCAGCGTCAGCGCGAACGATCAACAGGTCCTGTGCCGGCAGGTGCTCGACGCGGATCACGCGGCCGACCGAGGCGCCATCGCGGCGAACGTCGAGACCCACGAGCTGGTGGTCGAACCAAGCATCCTCTTCGTCGGATGCCGCGTCAGCTGCCTCATCGACCCAGAGGATGGCACGCACGAGGCTTTCGGCAGCGGTCCGATCATCGACGCCCTCAAAGAAGGCGACCGGGTGAGAGTTCATCCAGCGGAACTCACGAACGGTCAACGGCTTGCCGTGCCAGGGAGAGGTGTCGGGGACCTGGAGGGTGAACGTCGCACCGGGAACGAAACGTCCGTCCGGATTGTCGGTGTAAAGCTCAAGCTTCAGCGCACCCTTGAGTCCGTGCGCCTTCACGAGACGTCCGACCCGCAGCTGGGTTCCTGCCGAAGGGGGCGGCGCGGAGCGCCCGTCCGAATCGACCACGTCAGTCGTCCGCGACGTCAACCCGCACGCGGCGCCCGTCGGCCAGCGCCGAGATCAGGGTGCGGATTGCTTTGGCCGTGCGACCGCCGCGCCCGATGACGCGTCCTCGGTCGTCGGGGTGCACATGCACCTCGAGTACCTCACCGCGTGAGGACTCCGACGAAAGGATACGCACGTCATCCGGGTTGTCGACGATCCCCTTGACGACGTGTTCGAGCGCGGCGGCGAGCACGGATCAGGCTTCTGCGGTCTCGGCCGACTCAGCGGCCTCGGGTGCAGCGTCGGCCTCAGCGTCAGCCGCGGGGGCCTCCTCAGCCTTCTTCTCGGCCTTGGGCTTGACGACCGACTTCTTCGAGGTCTCGACCTCGAAGACAGGCTTTGCCTCGGCGGTCTTCAGCGTGGAGACAGCGTTCTTGTCGCCCTTGAAGGTTCCCCAGTCGCCGGTGATCTTGAGGATGGCGCGCACCTGCTCGGTCGGCTGGGCGCCGACGCTCAGCCAGTACTGGGCACGAGCAGAGTCGACCTCGATGAACGAGGGCTCCTCGGTCGGGTGGTACTTGCCGATCTCTTCGATGACGCGTCCGTCGCGCTTGGTGCGCGAGTCGGCGACGACGATGCGGTAGTACGGGGCACGGATCTTACCGAGCCGCTTGAGGCGGATCTTGACAGCCACGATTCTCCTGTGTGGTGGATTCGAACGAACTGATCGCCTGGAGCGTGGGGTGCACACCCGGCGGAAGCTCAAAGGGGGCGGATGCGCTGGATAGAGGGTCGAGCGCGGTCCGACCCTCTATTCTGCCAGATCCGACCGGATGCCGAGAACCGACGACGCGCAGGTGCCGTCGAGGGGTACTCGTCGCACCGTGTCGCAATCGGGTCAGAGAGTGCCGGTGCATGCCAAACTGACGCCATGACGCTCGGCTTTGCGACATCCGCTCGCTCCTCCGTCGGCCTGGAGTGGGAGCTCATGCTCGCCGACCGCAGCACGGGTGACCTAGCCGGCCGGGCTCCCGAGGTCCTCGATGAACTCGCGCCCACGATTGATCTCGAGCGTTTTTCGCTCACAAGCGAACTGCTCACGAATACGGTCGAGGTCACGAGCGGGATCGGGTCGACCGTGGCCGAAGCCGCCGAAGACATGGTCGACGGCATCCGTGCCCTTCGGACAGCGACCGAGCCGCGAGACCTCGACCTGCTGTGCGCCGGGTCGCATCCGTTCGCGCAGTGGTATGACCAGGAGGTCACCAACAAGACGCGGTACCAGGCACTCATCGAGCGAACCCAGTGGTGGGGTCGGAACATGATGATCTGGGGCATCCACATCCATGTGGGTGTTGAGGACGTGAACAAAGTCATGCCGCTCATCCGGGCTCTGTCGACCTACCTCCCCCACCTCCAGGCACTGTCAGCGTCGAGTCCCTTCTGGGCAGGCGACCGCACCGGCTACGCATCGAACCGGGCTCTCGTGTTCCAACAGCTCCCCACTGCCGGTCTCCCCTGGCTGCTCGATGACTGGGAGTCATTCGAGGCTTACCTCGACGACATGGTGAACACCGGCGTCATGGCTGACGCGACCGAGGTGCGCTGGGACATCAGACCCGCACCGCGCTGGGGCACGATCGAGGTACGCGCATGCGACGGGATGTCGACCCTGCCCGAGCTTGCAGCAGTAGCCGCCCTCGTCCAGGTGTTGGTGGAGCACTTCTCGCGGCGACTCGATGACGGGGAAGACCTGACCGGGATCCAGCCCTGGTTCATCCGGGAGAACAAGTGGCGTGCAGCCAGGTACGGCCTGGATGCCGAGATCATCGTCGACCGTGAGGGAACACCTGTGCCCGTGCGCGAGCATCTGCGCGAGGTCCTCGACGATCTCGCCGAGATCTCTGTCGAGCTCAAGTGCGCGAAGGAGTTCGCCGGGGTCGAGACAATCCTCGCCAGCGGCGCGAGCTACGAACGGCAGCTGAGGGTCGCGGACGAGAACGCTGGCGACCTGAGAGCAGTCGTGCGACACCTCGTCACCGAATTCCGTGACGGCCCGACCCTGCGCGATCACCTGAACGCGCTGCGCTAGCCCGACGACTGTGACCATGCGCCATCGCTCCGACTGGTTGGTCATCGCACAGTTCGTGCTCCTGGCCCTCCTTCTTCTGCCGGGCGAGGCGCTCTGGTCTGCTGTGTGGCTCACGATCAGCTGCGCGGTCGTCGCCGCCACCGGAATCGCCCTGGCCATCGCGGGGATCGTCGCTCTCGGCCGCGACATCGTGCCCTGGGTAGCGCCGAAAGAGGATGCCTCTCTGCGTACCGACGGTGTGTTCCGTTTCACGCGCAATCCCGTCTACCTCGGCATCCTGGTCGGCTCCCTGGGATGGGTCGCATGGCGTGGCCGGATCGAACTCCTGGTCGTGTGGGCGCTGTTGTCCATCGTGCTTATCACCAAGGCGCACGTCGAGCAGAGGTTCCTTCTCGAGGCTTTCGGCGAT
>NZ_JASBSF010000392.1 GCF_030149085.1 Microbacterium sp.
GACCACCACGTCCCGCTGACGACCCGAAGCCCCCGGCCGACCCACGCCGGGGGCTTCGTCACGCCACGCCATCGGCACCGACCATGACGTCGAAATCGTCAAACAACGCGACGGCTAACACCCGTGTTCTGCGGCCGGACCTCTTCATCACCCTCAGCACAAGCGATTACGACGACCACTGGTATCTCGAGGTCGATCGTGGAACCGAGTCGATGCCAACTCTCGTCGCCAAGTGCCACGCCTATGAGGAGTACCGGCGTACCGGACGCGCCCAAGCCGAGCACGGCGTCTTCCCCCGAGTGCTGTGGATCGTGCCGACCGAGAAGCGCGCGGAGAGCCTCCGGAAGGCGATCGCTGCCGACACCACGCTCACCGACCGCCTGTTTGTCACGACCACACCTGATCGCTTCCTGACCACTCTGCTACCCCACGAGAGCACCGATGCATGACATATAAATCCCAGATCAGTTGACAATTCCACATCACCAAACATCTGGACTTAACCCACGAGTTAAGCGTTAATCCGAAGGCCACCCGCCGACTCAAAGCGGGACCCGGCAGAAAGGAGGGAAACACCCTTATGAACCAACACCAACCACACACCGACGAGCGGGTGAGGCGCGCTCGGGCCAAGTTTGCGACGGAGAATCCCATTGCACATGCCCTACACGAGTTCTGGCGCGCACAGAGCGAAGAGCATGGTCGCCTCGTGCGCGAGGGCAAGGCCCGCGCTAAAGCCCGCCGAGAAGCCGAAGCACGCGCCGGGGCCGCAGCATCCGTCGCTGATCAGGCCGACAAGTAGAGCAGGGAAGAGCCCCATGACTGACACGACCAGAACCCCGACTCAGGGAGCCCGCCGCACAACCTTTACGGACTGGGAGAAGATCCTGGCGGTGGAAAGCACCGCACTGCCGACGACCGCCGCAGAAAACCAGGCAGTCGTCTACCTCCGCGTCTCGACGCCTCGCCAGATGCTCACGGCGATCGATATCGACGCTGACGGCAACTCGATTGCCACCCAGCGTGAGGCGTGCATCGTTCGCGCCAGGCAGGCCGGCGCACCCATCGCCGCGGAGTTCGTCGAGCCCGGAAACTCTGCGCAGTCCATCGGCAAGCGCCCTGTCTTTCGTTCAATGCTGCGCTACATCGAGGAACACCCAGAGATCACCCACGTCGTGATCTACATGCGCTCGCGGGCGTTCCGCAACCTCACCGATGCCGCCCTCACCAAGCGCGTTCTCTCGGCCATGGGCGTCAAGCTCGTTTCCGCCAAAGAGGACTTCGGAGAGGGCTACATGGGTGACGCCATGGAAGCCATGGTCGACGTCTTCAACGAGATGCAGGTGCGCCAGTCCGGCGAAGACATCAAGCAGAAGCTCCTCCACAAGGCCAAGAGCGGCGGCACCACCGGACGCGCCAAGCTCGGCTACATCAACGACCGCAAAGACTTCGACGGACGGCTCGTCAACACCATCGCCATCGACCCGCAGCGCGCCCCGCTCATCACCTGGGCCTTCGAGCAATACGCGACGGGTGAGTACAGCATGATCAAGCTCGCCGAGATGCTCGCCGAGCAAGGGCTCACCACACGCAAGTCTTCGAAGTGGCCGGAGCGCCCCTTGTCGCGCAGCCAGCTGGGTCAGATCCTGCGCGACCCGTACTACCTCGGCATGGTGACCTTCAAAGGCAACGTCTATCCCGGACGCCACGAACCGCTGGTCACCCCGGAGCTCTTCGAACGCGTGCAGATGGTGATTGATGCCCGTGTGAAGCGGGGACAGCGCGACCGCGTCCACAATCACTTCGCACGCGGCATGCTCCACTGCGGCCGCTGTCACGAAGTCGGACGCGAGCACCGCCTCATCTACACCGAGGCGAAGAACCATGCCGGAGAGCTCTACTCGTACTATCTCTGCCGCGGGCGGCAGGACGGCGTCTGCGATCTGCCTTATTTACCCACCGAAGAGATCGAGCGGGCCCTGACTCGCGAGTTCAGACTCCTCGGCCTCTCCCCCGAGACCATCGACGAAGCCAAGACCGAAGTCGCGGCGGCATTGCAGGAAGTCCTCGCGGGGCAGAAGGAAGAGAAGGCCCGGCTCGCTAAAGAACTCAAGAAGCTGGACGGCAAGGAGGAACGCCTCATCGATCTCGCCGCGGACGGATCGCTTGCTACAGACGCACTCAAGCGCCGCCTCCGCGACATCCAGGTCAAGAAGCATCAGGTGCGCTCCAGTCTGGACACGACGTCTCACGCGCTCGAGGAGCGCACCAGCACCGTGCTTAGCTACCTCGACCTCATGAGCCGCCCCGACGCACTGTTCGCCGCCGCCAGCGGACCGATCAAGCGAAAGCTGCTCGCCGCGTTCTTCACCAGCATCTGGATCGACGACGACGGCCACCTCCTGACCGTCGAGCGCGAGTTCCAGCCGATCGTCGCCGACACCCGCGATGCCGCGCTCCACCCACGCTCGGCCAACAAGAAAAGCGCCGGAGAAATCTCCGACGCTTCCTCTGTCGAACACTCAAACCAATATCTCAAGGTCATTTGTTCGAGTAAGACTAGTTTGGTAGCAGGAGCGGGGCTTGAACCCGCGACCTCACGATTATGAGTCGTGCGCTCTCACCAACTGAGCTACCCTGCCGCACGGCATCCGTCGGTCACGAGATGGATGCTGCGAGCCCCGAGTCAGGATTGAACTGACGACCCCTTCCTTACCATGGAAGTGCTCTGCCACTGAGCTATCGGGGCGAAGCCCGACGCGCGGGCAACTAGAAGAGAATATCAGAGCGCTGTGATCCGCAGGAATCGACAGCGGGACTCATTACTGGTCGACGGTTACGGGAGCATCGGGCACGGTGACCACTGTCGATGCCACGTTGTGCGCCGCAAGCCAAGCCATTGGCTCGGTCGGGGTCTTGCCATTCAGCAGCACTTCGAAGTGCAGGTGCGGACCCGTCGAGCGGCCCGTCGTGCCCACGGTTCCGACCACGTCACCGAGCTTGATGACCTGCCCGGCCTGGACGCGGAGTGAACCGTACTGCATGTGCGCATAGTTCGTCGAAACGAGCTCGCCATCCACGATGCTGTCGATCACGACGTGGACGCCGTAAGCGCCACCGGCCTCGGTAGCGATGCGGACGATACCGTCGGCGACAGCGTGGATCTCAGCTCCCTGCCCGCCGGGCGCGAAGTCGACGCCCTCGTGCATCCGGCCCCACCGCATGCCATACGGAGAGCTGATCGGAACGCCGACCGTGAAGGGGTACTGAACGGCAGCCGCGGCGTTGTTGACGTACGTCGACGCAACCTCACGCACGCCGGCTTCGACGGCGAGCTCGGCCATCGACACTGCCGAATAGCCCTCCTGCCGACTGAGCGCAGCCGTGGATGCCTCCGCCGGGGCGACATACGCCTGAATGTCCTCTTTGGGCGCCGCTGTCGACTCAACATCGCCGAGCGCGACGATGGAAGCGGTGGGGCCTTGGCCGCCGCTGGCAGCTGCAACTGCTTCGACAGGGGTCGTCATGCCGACGGCGAGCAGGCCGACGATGCCCATGACGCCGACCGAGAACGATGTGGTTGCAAGCTTGCGCACGGATCCGACGCGGAGACGGCGGTGCGCAACGTGCGCGGGTTCGGGCGACTCTTCATCCGCAGCCGAAGACTCCGTCGTCGTCGAGGCACGCGGCGTGAGCGTGGGGTTCTCTCCCGTGGCACCGAACGTGCGCACGACTTCTTCGAAGAGGTCACCGGTGCCGTCGCTTGCCGGTGTGCGGGATTCATCGGCAACCGAAGCGTGCCCCACCGCTGGCTGGTCGGGCGCAGCCGCAGCCGGCTCGTCTTCCGCAGCGGGCGAAGCGGCGTCGGTGTCGGCGAGCGCGGGCGCAGCGTCTTCGGGGGCGTCGCCAACCGAAACGACCTCGATCACCTGGTCGAACACGACCGTCTCAGAGACCGAAGAGCTGGGAGCGACACCGGCACGGCGGGCGCGCCGAGACAGCGGCGCGGTCGGGGCAGTGACCTCTTCAGCAGCCGCCTGATCAGCCGGGCGGGGAGAATCGAGTCCGGCACCCGAGAGGGCGCCTGCTTCGGCATCCGTCAGCGGAACGTTGTGCAGCCGTGACCGCAGGCCTGCCGGCCTCGGGGCGAGCTCGTCAGCGCTCGAGTACCCAGCCTCACTTGCGGGCACGTCGACGCGGCGTCCTCGGCGCAGATCCGCGCGAGAAGAGCCCGACATCTCCGGCGCCGACGAGGGCGCGGGAGATGTGCGACTGGAGCGGCGCGTTGGCGCTGCGTCAGGCGCAGGAGTATCGGGGGTCACGGTCTCGCTCTCGGTCGTTCGGGTACGACACGGGTGTTTCGGATGGTACTCACCATGCTCCGCGCGGGTTTCCCGTATGCGCAGGGAAGGTAACGATACGGTAAACGCTACCTGCTCCCACCTGAGAAAGCCATGGGCGGTGCCCCCTTCTGCGGATTCCACAGTGGTATCCGCAGATCCGTTGTCAGGGTCGCGCGAGCGCGGCCAGTCGATCGAAGACCCCGGGGATCGCGGCGACCACGAGAACGCGGCCGGTCTCGTCGGCCGGGAAGAGCTCGAAACGTCCGCCCGCTTCGGTCACGATGAGGCCCGCGGCGGCGTGGTCCCAGGGCTTGAGCCCCCGCTCAAAGTACCCATCGACCCGACCCGCCGCTACCGAACACAGATCGATGGATGCCGCGCCCATTCGGCGGATGTCTCGAGCGATCGGCATCACCCGGGAGACACGGCCCAGATCACCCGCGTGGGTCGCGGGGTCGTACCCGAAGCCGGTCGCCAGCAAAGCGCCGGCAGCCGAAGCGTCAGCCTCCACATGCAGCGGCCGCGCGTCCAGCCACGCGCCCGCACCCCGCGCCGCATGGAACATCTCATCCAGGGATGGCACATAGACCGCGGCAGCGAGTGCCGTCCAGGTCTCCGGGTCGGCGCCCCCGTGCACCGCCGCGATGCTCACGGCGTAAAACGGGATGCCGTACGCATAGTTGACGGTGCCATCGATCGGGTCGACGACCCACGTGATGCCGCTGGTGCCAGGGTCGGCATCCGACTCTTCGCCGAGAAAGCCATCGGCCGGCCGGATTTCTCGCAGCCTCGAGCGAATGAGCGTCTCGACCTCGCGATCGGCTTCGGTGACGATGTCCGCCAGGGCTGACTTGGTCGCGGCGATCGAGACACCCTCGCTGCGTCGCTGTCGCGCCAGAGCGCCAGCCTCGCGGGCGAGGTCTACAGCGATGCTCTCGAGTTCGCGCGGATCGGTGTCGGTCACCCTTTCACGCTAGCGCGCGATCAGGACTGCCGCGGCGGCTCCGTGGGCTCGGCGGGAGCCTCCGGGGCCGACTCCGCGACAGCGCCGGCACTGGCGTCCGAATCGACGGGCACTGAAGACTCGGATGCACCATCATCGGCCGTCGGCGCGGATGGTTCGGCTTCGGGAGTCGGTGCAGGAGCGCTTGGCGCGGGCGGGGCTGACACCGGAGCGAAGATCTGCGCGCCGGGCGTGGGATGCCCCGTGTAATAGGCGTTCCAGTCGGGTGAGCCGTCGGGCAACATCGGCAGCGGTGTCACACCGTCGATATACATCGGCCAAGGGAGCAACTCGCGCTCCGTCTGCGCTGCCGCGGGTGCGGGAGCGACGGGCGCGACCGAAGCAGCCCCTTCGGGCCGAGGCGCGAAAAGAAGATTGAGCAGGGGCACAAGGGCTGTTCCGACCGCGGCGAGGATCACGACCGCCACGACCACCCGCCAGTAGAACTCCGTGAAGTAGATCCAGTCGCTGAAGATCAGCGGCATGAGAAGAAGCAGCGCAAGCACCGCGACCAGCCCGACCGTGACGGGAGCAAGAATGCGATTCACGGCCGTCACGTGCCGGAGGGCAGCGCGGAGAAAGAACCGGGCATGCAGGAGGGCAAGCTGCAGCACGAGCACGACGAGGAGGAAGCGGAGGAACCGTTCGGGTCCGACGAAGCCCCACCCGTAGAACGACCACGGCTCGGGCATCCAGATCAGGATGATTCCCGCGAGCAGTGCGACGACCCAGGTAGCAATGCTTGCGATGGCGAACCATGCTGGGCGGCGCGGCGCGAGTCGCGCTTCCATGATGGCGATGCCCGCGAAGCCGGCGAAGAGCAGAACGGTGAGGAACGCGCGAACGATGGAACCGGCCTGCGGACCAACCAGGACCCAGACCACGCAGATGAGTGCTGCCGCGACGAGTGCGCCGACGGCAACCCAGATCGCAGCACGGGCGTAGGGGGACCGTGCCGCGAAGGACTGCTCGGGGGTTCCGGCCGCTGGAGGCGGCGAGGGGACATGTGGCGCTTGGGCGTCAGGCTGCGGCGTGGTCATGAATCCTCCCGAGGATCGATGTCGCTGTCATCCTCGCACGCGAACCTCAGATCGAGACCCCCGATTCGCGTCAGTTGTGGAGACCCTGACTGCCGCCGACAGTTGGCGAGGGACACGATTTCTGGGAGCCCGTCACTCGCTGTAATATTGCTAGTCGCGCCTCCGGTCGACTGTACAAGCTGGGCGGGTGCGCACTTGGCAGGTTACCCAAGCGGCCAAAGGGATCTGACTGTAAATCAGCCGGCATAGCCTTCGGGGGTTCGAATCCCTCACCTGCCACAAATTGTTCAAGGGCTCTCGCGAAGCGGGGGCCCTTGAACAATTCTGAGCTCTGCGGGTTCGGGCCGCCGGTCTCAGGTGCCGACGCGGTCCATGTCGTCGGCGGCGAGCGCTTTCGGGGTGCGCAGCAGCGCGCCAGGGAAGCGGCAGGTCGCTGCGGCGATGTCCATCGCGTCTGCGAGCACGTCGGTCCACTCATCCGCGCTCGTGGGGTCTTGCTGCACGATCCCGGCGACCAGGGCTGCCAGGGATGCATCCCCGGCGCCCATCGTGTCGACGACCGCGCCCGGAAGCGTCGAGACCGGCTTGCTCACCGTTGCCTCGTCGGTGACCAGGGTCGCCCCGGCGGCACCCCGAGTGGCAAGAACCGTCGGCACGCCGAGCTCACGCATCCGGGCTACCGCGGCATCCAGGTCCGTCTCGTAGAGAAGCGTCGCGTCATCGTCACCGATCTTCACGACACCGGCCCCGTCGGCGAGCGTTTCGAACCCGCGGCGGAACTCGTCAAGGTCCTTCATCATGCCGGTGCGAGGGTTCGGGTCGATCACGAGGCGATCGGATGCCGCACCTACCGCGTCGGCGAGCGACGCCGTCTGTTCGGCGTCGTCGAACGGATAGCAGCTGACAACGATGCGATCGGCATCCGCGATAGCCGCTCGCTGGGCCTCATCGAACGTGAGATGACGGGCCTTGGCAGCATCGTTGAAGGCGTAGGTCGGTTCGCCATTGACGCGCACGCTCACGGCTCGCGAGCTTCCGAGCGGTGAGGGAGAGGCGAGTAGTTGCACGCCGTAGTCGTCGAGGTAGGCCCGGATCTTGGCACCGGCCTCGTCGTCTCCGACCATGGCGATCAGCGTGGTCGGAACACCCAGTCGCGATAGCCCCACAGCCACATTCAAGGCTGCTCCGCCGACGAACTCCTTCACGCCAGTGTCATCACGCAACTCGTCGATCAGCGCGTCGCCGATCACCACGACCGAACTCATGCCGGGGCCTCTCCGTTCTCGAGTACACGCGCGACGAACGCCTCGGTGCGGCGCCGTGTGCCATCAATCTTCAGATCGACGCTACCGCGCATCTCACTGGGCGCGAGCGGTGCGGCCAGGCGCACGTTGTCGTGGCAGGAGAGATCGGTGCAGATATAGGTGCCGACGCTGTCACCGTGAGCACCGGCATCCCCGGCGCGGCGCGCAGTGAACAGCGAGACCTGGTTGCCGGGCTGCATCGTGTGGCACAGGTTGCACATCGCCGCGCGCGACCGTGCCGAGCTCTCGGATGCCCGGAGCACGACTCCCCGCGGCTGTCCATCAACCTCGGCAACGAGGTATCCGCGGCCCCGGAACTCGGGGTCGCGCCAGGCGAGAAAGTCGAAGTGATACCAGTCGGTCGTGCGGGCACTCAGCGGAACCTCGATAACGCGAAGCTCGTCGGGTGCAGCGTTGACGAATGACGCGCGAAGTTCCTCTTCGGTAAGCGGACGCATGCCACCTCCTCCCCCGACATCCTACGAAGGTGACAGCTTACGGAGCAGGGGCTGATCCGCCTCCGGCCCATTCGAGTCGGGCAGCTACCGCGTCGGCCGCACGTCGCGGGAAGTCGGCCCAGCCGCGCTCGAGACCACAGAGGATGCCGAACAGCGCCCGCGCCGCTGGCTCGACCTCCTGCGCAACGGCGTGCGCGATCTGCTCTGCGAGCTCCGGGAAGTCGGTTTCGAATCGGCGCAGCGGATCGATCCGATCCCGCGTCGGTCCGCACCGGTCGGGAAAGCGCCCACGGATCGTCCGCACAAGCAGCTGCACCGCCCAGGTCCTGACGAACTGCCCAGCCACAAGCACCTCTCCGCGGCGGGCACGGCCGACACCGATGAGGATCTTCACGAGCACGAGTCGAGCGTCCTCGGCGGGATCGAAGCGGTCAGCGAGTGCCGCCCGCTCGCGCGCAGCGTCGATGAGGTCGGTCACCGTGTCGGATTCGTCGTCCAGGGCTACCGTCGCATCCCCCGCGACGGCGCCGGAGAGCTCGGACGCTTCGGCCACCGCGAACTCCATTACGTGGCCGTCGTCGTAGACGGCGACGAAACCGATCTCACCCTCGCGGGCCGTCAGCGCGAGCGATCCGGGGTCAGGGAGCCAGCCGAGCTCGGGACGGAGGGCCTGCCCACGACCGGGCGCGACGATGGCGAAGAAGTCGTGGTCCGACCACTCGTCACGGCGTTCACGGGCTTGGTCGGATGCCGATCCGAGCAGCGCGAGGCCGACGAGGTCGGGATGCCGCGCAACGCCGTCCACCAGCCCGCGGCTGAGTTCGTCGAAACGCTCAGGCGTCGCCATCGCCGAATCCTTCCCGAGCCTCCGGCACATCGATGCCCGGGAGGGCCCAGGCCGCAAAGGTGGCGCCTGCAGCCCGGATGCCGACACTGCCGTCCGCTGCGGCCGCCAGCGCCGCATCACCGAAGAGCACCTCGGCTCGATCGGTGCCGAGGAGCGCTGCTGCAGGAAGCGTGATGTCGGCATCCGTCGTGGCCGCCAGCACAAGGATCGATTCCTCAGCACTCTCGCGCACGAACACGACCGCGCTCTCGTCGACGTGGACCCAGCGCAGCCCGCCGGTCGCCAGCGCAGGATGCCGGCGCCGAAGCGCAATCAACTGCTGGTACAGGTCGAGCCGCGCGGCAACCTCGGGCTTTGATTCCGTTCCCCACGGCATCGGGGTGCGGCTCGCTTCACCGTCGGCGCCAACGAGGCCGAACTCGTCGCCGGCGAACAGCACCGGCATCCCCGGCAGTGTCATCGACAGGCCGACAGCCAGCGGGATGACCTCCGCCGGTGCGTTGGTCGCGAAGCGGGCGGTGTCGTGGCTGTCGAGGGTCTGCATGTTGCCCAGTCGCACGCGCCACGGAATGCCCGCCGTGAACCGTGTGACCGCGCCGACGAACTGTCTCGCGTCATAGCGCGGGATGCCGCCGACCGGCTGACCGAAGAACCACGGCTCGGTACGCTCCTGCCCTTCGCCGGTCAGGTACGGCTCGCCTGTCGGTTCGCAGAGCCATGCCCACAGCGGACGCGCGAACGAGGGGTAGGTCATCGCGCCATGCCACCCGTCCCCGGTGAGATCACCCGAGGCGTCATTGGTGATCTCGGCGATGAGGATCGTGTCGGGGTTGGTTTCGATCATCGTCTGGCGGGTGAGCTGCCGCACTTCGGCGTTCAGGTCGACATCTCCGAGCCGCCCCGTCATGTTGGCGACGTCGATCCGCCAGCCATCGAGCGAGAACGGAGGCTTGAGCCACTGCGCAACGACCGAATCCGGCCCTTCGATGAATCGACGACGCAGCTCGGGCGAAGCCCAGTTGAACTTCGGCAGAGTGGGGGTGCCCAGCCACGACTCGTAACGGGTGTGCGCGGCATCCGTGAAGTAGTAGAACTCGCCCTCGAGCGCATCGGGGTTCCCGAGCGCCGCCTGGAACCACTCGTGACGGTCGCCGGAGTGGTTCGTGGTGAGGTCGCCGATGACACGGATGCCGCGCTCATGCGCAGCCGCAACGAGACGGATCAGCGCCTCGTCTCCGCCGAGCAGCGGGTCAACGCTCGTGAAGCTCGACGCGTCATACCGGTGATTCGAGGCCGCAGGGAAGAAGGGGGTGAGGTAGAGCAGGTTCACGCCGAGGCCGACCAGGTGGTCGAGGTGCTCACGGATGCCGTCGAGGTCGCCGCCGTAGAACTGCTGCGAGCGCCCGGGCATGACAGGATCGACCGGCTCGTCCCATGTCGCCGGGATGGCCCAGTCGGGGGTCGGATGCCGATCCGCCGCCGCCGAGCGGGCGAAGCGGTCGGGGAAGACCTGATACATGACGGCGTCGTACATCCACTCCGGCGGGGCGGGGTGAGCGAGAAGGGCGAAGTCGTCGGCGTCACGGGTCTCAAGCTCTGACAGGCCGGCCTGGTTGAGCCACTCGATGCGGCCGGACTCGTGGACGAGCAGCCAGCGGTAGCCGTGCCGGCGATTACGCACGACGATGGGCGCCTCCCACCAGGTCCAGCCCTCGGCGGTGCCGAGTTCGGTCGCCTCGGTCCACGCAGGCTCGTGGTCGGGATTGGAGAGCGTACGAACCGCCCGCAGCGCGGGATAGTCGACGGGAACTCGCAGGCGAACCCGAACGAGATCACCGAGCGCTGGCGTTTGGGTCGACACGTGGAGCGGGGACCCATCGTGGTGGGGAAGAAAGTCGGGCGTGGTCATGATCGGTCCGTTTCGAGATGTCGGCGCGGTGCGCCGTCGGTCGGGGAATCGTGGTTGCACGGCCGCGGCCATGACAGAGCCCTCAGGTTGTTCTTCAGTTGTGGAGTCCGGTTTCGTGGTCAACGCCTCGAGCCGAGATGGATGGCGGCAGCAGCGCCCGGGTCGAGGTCGAACGAGGCGATGCCACTCGAGATGGAGTACTCACGCCCCGCGCACCCGCCGTCGACGGCGGCATCCGCTCCCCCGGTGATGACATCACAGTAGGCACCGTCTGGCATCGTCGTGGGGACCTCGATGCGCTGCATGTCGTCGCCGACGTTCACCGCAATGACGCCCCGGCCTTCGCGCTCGAAGCCGTAGGCATCGCCGGAGTCGACTCCCGGCATCCGGGGCACCTCCCCCGCTATCGCACGGAACGCGAGCATGCCGCGGATTGCCGGCCAGCTCTGCACGCACGTGCGCTCGCCGTCGGCGAGGTCTGCGGTGGGACCGATGGCGTCAGCACAGCTGGCCTCGAGGACGCGACCGTCGGCATCCGTGGGCGCCCCGGCATCCCGGTCGGTGAAGGCGTATCCCGAATAGAGGACGGGGGTGCCATAGTCGTCGGCGAGCATGAGCGCGTTCGCGATGACGTAGAGCTGCGGATCACGCGCTGTGACGTTCGCCTCGCCCCGCTCGGTGTCGTGATTGTCGACGAACACGATCGCCGCCTCCGAGGAAACCTGTTGCGGGCGGTCATCGGAGAGTACGGGATCGGTGAAGACCCCGTTCTCGAGGGGTGGCGTGAGCTCGCGGGCGTAGGTGAACTCGAAGACCTCGCCGAAGGTCACGTACTCGTCGGGGGTGATCGGTTCGCCGGCCCCTCGGATGACCTCGCTCATGATGCGGGTGCCCTGCGGCAGCTGCGAGACGATGGCCTCGACATCCGTGGCTGGAATGTGTTTGGCAGCGTCAATGCGGAACCCGGATACCCCGAGCGAGAGCAGATCCTCGAGGTAGGTGACGATCGTCGCCCGTACCGTTGCGCTCGCGGTGTCGAGATCGGCGAGGTTCACCAGTTCGCAGTTCTGCACCTGCTCGCGGTTCTTGTAGAGCTGGATGTCGTCGTTCGCCGTCAGTCCGCAGTGGTGGAAGTCGGACTGCGTGTACAGGCCTGGGTAGTCATAGTGCGCGTACGCTGTGCCGGCGTATCCAGCGCCGGGTT
>NZ_JASBSF010000393.1 GCF_030149085.1 Microbacterium sp.
CCGATGAGGTTCTCGGGGCACTTGTCGGGAGCCAGCAGCGCAAGCGGATTCCGGTCGAACGTGACGGCGACGACGGTGGCACCCATCGACACTGCCTTCACTCGTGCGCGGGCGATCACTGCGCGGTGACCGGAGTGCACGCCATCGAACTTGCCGATGACAACGACGCTCGGGCCGAAGCCCGACGGCACCTCGGCGGGATCTCGAAAGACGATCATGATGCGGCGGCAACCTCGCCGGAAGAGGCGACGCGGGAAGGCCGGTGCGACCAGAGCCACCACAGCCCCAGGAACGGCAGGACGAGCGGAACGAAGACGTACCCGATATAGCCGTCCGGTCCGATTCCCCCGAAATAGGACCACACCGACGGATGCCCGAAGATCTCGGGGATGAGGTAGCTCAGAGTCCCCACGATGAGCACGCCGGCGAGTTCGAACGAGATCGCGATCCACGCGACCAGGTACCAGCCGCGGCGTCCCGCGAAGATGAGCGCGAGGGTGGCGACGATGTAGACCACGGCGGCCAGCGCCGACAGCGTGTAAGCGACAGGTGCCTCGTCGAACTCGCGCGCGATCTGAACGAACGAGCGACCGGTGGCCGCCAGGGCCATGATCGCGTAGACGATCACGAGAACCCGTCCGATTCCGGTCATGCGGGGTCGGGAAGGCGTAGTCATAGCGGCATTCATCCTACGTCCCACGCGACCGGTCTCGGGGCGAGGAGCGACCCCGCGCGAGGCGCTCAGCCGATCTGGATCGTCCAGATGACCTGCATCCGCCACACCATCACGGCAACCGATAGCGCCGCGATTCCCATGATGACCGTGCTCCATCGGCTGCGCTCGAGCAATGCCCAGATCACAGCTGCCGGCGGAAGGAGCGCCGCCGAGACGAGGTAGACCCAGAATTCGAGGACGCTGCCGGTCGGCAGGTTACCGACGAACGGGGCCAGGATGGCGATGACGACCTGAGCCACCACCAGAAGCTCCACCAGCGCGAGGGCTCCAACCGTATAGTCGCTCGGGCGACGCCCCGCGAGACCCAGGATGACGCAGAGCAGACCTCCCAGGACCGCCACTGCCACCTGCACGTAGGTGAACCACAGGATCATGAGCCCTCCGCCATGTTCATCGCACTCTTCAGATCGTTGCCGCGCCGCTCCAGGATGCCGACCAGCCGCCCGTCAGGGCCGATGGCCGCTGTCCCTGAGGACAGTCGGTCCGCGGCATCGAGGATCCGCTTGCCGTGGCGGAGGTCGCGCGCTTCCTCCCCGGTGACCGGGACTGCGCCGAGAACCGCCGTCGCGACTGCCGCCGGCGCCAGCAGCCGAGCGGCAGTTATGTCGTCGAGTCCCGCCCCATCGGCGACGAGGAACGGGCCGATGCGGGTGCGTCGCAACGCGATCAGGTGTCCTCCGACCCCGAGCGAGGCGCCGAGATCTCGAGCGAGGGCACGGATATAGGTTCCGCTGGAGCAATCGACCACAACGTCGAGGTCGATCACCGGTATCGGCGCGCTGTCGGCATCCGTCGCGCGCCGGCGCGTGTGCCGAACCTCGAATCGCGATACCGTCACGGTACGCGCCGCGAGCTCGACCTGCTCCCCCGCGCGGACGCGGTCGTACGCGCGGCGCCCGTCGACCTTGATCGCCGAGACGGCACTGGGCACCTGATCGATCGTTCCGGTGAGCGCGTCGATGCCGGCACCGATGTCTGCATCCGTCACCGCCTGGGCAGACGCCACCGCGGTGATCTCGCCCTCGGCGTCGTCGGTGGCGGTCGAGACTCCCAGCCGAATCGTCGCCTCGTAGGTCTTGTCCAGGCCAACGATGAAGGTCAGCAGGCGTGTCGAAGCGCCGACACCGAGCACGAGGAGTCCCGTGGCCATCGGATCCAGTGTTCCGGCGTGGCCGACCTTGCGCGTATCGAGGGCGCGGCGGGCGCGGGCCACCACATCATGACTGGTCATGCCGCCTGGCTTGTCGACGAGCAGGATGCCGCTCGGATCGCTCATCGAATCACCTTCGGGTTCGCCGGATCGGAGTTGTCGATGCGAACGGCGGCGAGAGCCACGGGGTTGACGCGTTCGACATACATCTCCTGGCCCACGCGATAGCGCTCGTTCGACGCAGCAGCCGGGTCGGGGTCTGTGCCGTCGCGTTGCGCCATCCGGGCGAAGCGCACCTCCGCGGGTGCCTCCAGCCAGAACGACCAATCCCAGATGTCGATGAGTTCAGGCCGATGCAGAAAAATGCCGTCGACGACCAGGACGGCATCCTGCGGCACTGTCGTCCACTCTGCTTCAACCGGGATGTCGCGCTCAAGATCGAACGCGGCCACCTGGAAGCCGGTGGTCGCACCGGTCAGCCCGCCCTCGCGAAACGGGTCGACCAGCACCCGGCGGAAGGTCGCGTAGTCATAGGAGTCGAGGTAGAACCCCTCGGGCGAGCGCCTGCCGCGCGCGTAGCGCTCCGCACGAGGGCGGTGGAAGCCGTCGATCGACGCGCGCACTGCCACCATGCCCACGTCGTTCATGACAGCCGCGAGGGTGTCGGCGAACACGGTCTTCCCGGCGCCGTCGGCCCCGTCCACAGCGACGATCGAGCGGCCTGCCAGCTGCCGCCGGGGAAGCCCGCTGACCAGTTCACGCATCAGCGTCACTGGCGGTGTGGCGGGCAGACGCATACTCCCAGCCTATTCTCCGAGCGCAGGCTCCCCCTTCGGCCCGGCCGAAGGCGATCTCTCCGACCGTCGCGCGGGACGCATAGGCTGGAGGTCGTGCATCCGCTCGCGTCCGACCTCAACGAGTGGTTTCGACACAACGCGAGAGATCTGCCCTGGCGCAGGCCCGGAGTCGGCGCGTGGGCGATCCTTGTCAGCGAGTTCATGCTGCAGCAGACGCCGGTCGCCCGCGTGATTCCGCACCTGGAAGCGTGGCTAGAGCGCTGGCCGACACCGGCCGACCTTGCCGAGGCGTCTCCCGCCGAGGCCGTCACACAGTGGGCGAACCTGGGATACCCCCGGCGCGCACTGTGGCTTCACCGCGCAGCGGAAGAGATCACCACACGACACGGAGGCGTGGTTCCCCGAGACGTGGACGACCTCTTGGCTCTGACCGGCATCGGCGACTACACGGCTCGCGCGGTGGCGGTCTTCGCGTACGGCGATCGGCATCCGGTCGTCGACACCAACACACGCAGGGTCCTCGCGCGCGTGATCGACGCCCGATCCCAGCCGGGGCCCCCGTCCCGGCGAGACCTCGACGCCATGGCGGCCCTCCTGCCCGCCGAGCGCGCGGATGCTGCACTCTTCAATGCCGCGACGATGGAGCTCGGCGCGACAGTCTGCACGGCGCGAGCTCCGCGGTGCGACGCGTGTCCGATCGCGCAGAAATGCGCGTGGCGGGCTGCCGGCTATCCCGATACCGGAGACCGACGCCCGCGGCAGGCCACCTACGAGGGAAGCGACCGCCAGGTTCGCGGGCTCGTCCTGCGAGCGCTGCGGCAGGTCGCGCCCTCCCCCGTCGCGGCTGAGGACCTCGCACCGGACTGGCCGGATCGGGGGCAGCGCGACCGGGCGATCGATTCCCTCATCGCCGATGGACTCATTGAGCTCGAGGACGGTGCCGCCTGTCTCCCACGGGGGCGAAGGTCCCTATCCGAGGTCCCCGCGACACCGTAGCCTCACGTCTCGTGAAGACAGTGGTGATCTACGAGTCGATGTTCGGCAACACCCGCGATATCGCCCGCGCGACGGCCGAAGGCCTGGCGGAGTGGTCGGATGTGTCGATCACGGATGTCGACAGCGCGCTGCTGACGGTGCCGACGGATGTCGCGCTCGTCGTCGCCGGTGGCCCGACTCATGCGTTCTCGATGTCGCGCCAAGCAACGCGGTACGACGCCGTCTCACGCGGGGCCGTGCGAGCCAGCTCCCGCGGTCTTCGCGAATGGCTGGGCGCTGTCAGCGTGACCACGCCGGTCTCGCTTGCAACGTTTGACACGCACACCAAGCAGCGGTGGGTGCCGGGCTCTGCCAGTCGGGCTGCGGCCAAGGAGGGCCGAACGCGCGGCTTCGTCCCTGTCGCGTCACGGAGCTTCTATGTCTCCGACATCCAGGGGCCGCTCATAGCCGGTGAATTAGAGCGAGCTCGCCACTGGGGTCGCTCACTCCAATCAGCCGTGCGCACCCCGGTGCACGGCTGAACTGATCGGAGCCGAGAACTCAGTCTTCGTCGTCGGCGAGAGCGCGCGGCGCCACGTACGGGTCGGCGTCGCCCGCGTAGGTTGCAGATGCAGCAAGGCCCGCGACGGCGTCGTCCCGTTCGCGCGCCTCACGAAGCAGGTCCTCGATGTGTCCGGCATCCTCGGCCAGACCGTCGTGGATGAACTCCAGCGTCGGGGTCAGCCGCACGCCGAGCTTTCGCCCGACCTCGCTCCGGAGCATCCCGGTCGCGGCTCGCAGCGCGTCAGCTGTCGAGGTCCGCTCCTCCTCGCTGCCGAGGACCGTGTAGAAGACTGACGCGTGCTGCAGGTCACCCGTGACGCGAACGTCAGTGATCGTGACGAACCCCATGCGAGGATCGCGCAGCCCCTTCTCCAGACGCTCGGCAACGAGCACCTTGATCCGGTCGGCCATGCGTGCCTGACGTTCCCCAGTCATGTCATCTCTCCTTGCGCTTGCATAACCACCGAGATTCAGGATGCCCCGACCTGAGCGGGCGGGACATCCTGAATCACAGCGTGTAGCGGTTCTTAGCCGCGCGGCTTCTCCACGAGCTCGGTCGTTTCGATCTCGTCGCCGACCTGGATGTCGTTGAACTTGCCGAGGCCGATACCGCACTCGTAGTCGGTGCGAACCTCGGTGACGTCATCCTTGAACCGGCGAAGCGACTCGATTGCCAGGCCATCGGCGATGACGACACCCTCGCGGATGACGCGCGCCTTGGCATTGCGGGTGATCGTGCCGCTGCGGACGATACATCCGGCGATGTTGCCGAACTTCGAGGAGCGGAACACCTCGCGGATCTCGGCGACACCCGACTGCACCTCTTCGAACTCCGGCTTGAGAAGGCCCTTGAGGGACTGCTCGACGTCGTCGATCGCGTTGTAGATGACCGAGTAGAACCGGATGTCGACGCCCTCGCGGGCAGCCCGCTCGCGCGCCTTCGAGTCCGGTCGGACGTTGAAGCCCAGGATGATCGCGTTGTCGATCGTCGCCAGGTTCACGTCGGACTCGGTGATCGCACCGACACCGCGGTGGATGATGCGCAGCTGCACTGAATCGTCGACCTCGATCTTGAGCAGCGACTCTTCCAGCGCCTCGACGGCACCGGACACGTCGCCCTTGATGATGAGGTTGAGCGATTCGACCTTGCCCTCTTCGAGCGCCCGGGTGAAGTCCTCGAGCGAGATGCGCTTGCGCGCCTTGGCCAGCTGAGCGTTGCGCTCGGCCGCCTCACGCTTCTCGGCGATCTGGCGGGCCATGCGGTCTTCGTCGGTCACGATGAACACGTCACCAGCACGGGGCACGGAGTTCAGACCCTGAACCTGCACCGGACGCGAGGGCGCTGCCTCCTCGACCGGGTCACCGTTCTCGTCGACCATCGCGCGAACACGGCCATATGCGGTGCCAGCGACGATCGCGTCGCCGACCCGCAGCGTTCCGGACTGGATGAGCACTGTCGCCACCGAACCACGGCCCTTGTCGAGCTTGGCTTCGATCGCGACACCGCGTGCGTCCTTGTTCGGGTTCGCACGCAGGTCGAGGCCGGCATCCGCGGTGAGCAGAACAGCGTCGAGCAGATCCCGGATGCCGGTCCCCTGGCGCGCCGACACGTCGACGAACATGACGTCGCCGCCGTACTCCTCGGCGACCAGACCGTACTCGGTCAGCTGCTGGCGGACCTTCTGCGGGTTGGCATCCGGCTTGTCGACCTTGTTGACTGCCACAACGATCGGCACCCCGGCGGCCTGTGCGTGGTTGAGCGCCTCGACCGTCTGGGGCATGATGCCGTCGTCGGCGGCGACCACGAGGATCGCGAGGTCGGTCACCTGCGCACCACGGGCACGCATGGCGGTGAACGCCTCGTGACCCGGGGTGTCGATGAAGGTGATGGCCCGTTCGATGTCTTCGTGCTCGGTCCACACCTGGTAGGCACCGATGTGCTGGGTGATGCCACCGGCCTCACCCGCGACGACATTGGTCTGACGGATGGCGTCGAGCAGACGGGTCTTACCGTGATCGACGTGACCCATGACGGTCACGACGGGGGGACGGATCTCGAGGTCTTCGTCGTCCTCTTCGGCCAGCTCCTGCTCGAGGTTCAGACCGAAGCCTTCGAGCAGTTCCTTGTCCTCGTCCTCGGGCGAGACCATCTGGATCTTGTAGCCGAGCTCGGCGCCGAGCACCTCGAACGTCGCCTCATCCAGCGACTCGGTTGCTGTGGCCATCTCACCGAGGTTGAACAGGATCGTCACGAGCGTGCCGGGCTGCACCGTGTAGCCGCGGATCGCTTCGAGCTTGTCGGCGAAGTCCGAGATCGACGCGCCACGACGCAGGCGAATGATCTCGCCGTTGCCCTTCTGGACGTTGACGCCACCGACCTGTGGGGCATCCCTCATCTCGAATTCTTGACGCTTTGCCCGACGCGACTTGCGCTGCTTGGACTTGCCGCCGCCCTTACCGAACGCACCAGCGGTACCACCGCCGGGGCCACGGCCGCGGCCGCCACCACCGGGACGGGCGGGGAAACCGCCACCGCCTGCGGGCGCGCCAGGACGGGCGAAGCCACCGCCAGCGCCGCCGGGACGACCGGGACCGCCGGGACGCTGCTGGAACGGCGCGCCGGGACGACCGGCGCCGCCGGGACGACCCGCGCCGCCCGGACGGCCGGGGCCACCGGGGCGTCCGGGCGAACCGGGACGCGGGGCCTGGGGTCGCGGAATGTTGGCGGGAGTCGGGCGCTGACCCATGCCCTGCTGCGACGCGAACGGGTTGTTACCGGGACGCGGCCCTGCCGGGCGCTGACCCATGCCCTGCTGCGACGCGAACGGGTTGTTACCGGGGCGCGGCGCTCCGCCAGGACGCGGGGCTTGCGGTGTCGGCGCGGAGGATGCCGCGTCGGCCGGACCGCTTTCGGATGCCGGTGCGCTCGGCTTGGTGGGCGCGGCGGGGGCGGCAGATGCCGCCGGTGCCGGAGCCACGGTCTCTTCTGCCGGCTTCGGGGCGGGGCGTGGTCCCGGAGTTGTTGCCCCGGGGGTAGCTGCAGGGCGCGATCCCGAGCGGCCCGATGCCGCACCGGGACGCGGCGCGGGGCGCGCTCCTGCTGTGCCCGAAGGCGCAGCGGGACCGCTGGACGCGGACGCGCCAGCAGCCTGGCCTTCAAACGCCGCGCGGAGCTTACGCGCGACCGGCGGCTCAATCGTCGAGGAAGGGCTCTTGACGAACTCGCCAAGCTCCTTCAGCTTTGCGAGAGCGACCTTGCTGTCAATGCCGAGTTCGGATGCGATCTCGTGCACGCGTGGTTTTGCCACAGTTCTCCTGTCTGGGGCCCGCCCAGACAGGGGCGGACCACTAGTTGCGGACGGGTCTCATTTCGAGCCGTTCACTTTGTGTCCATTGCCATTCAGCCGTTTCTCGTTCAGCCGTTTCGTGAGCGCTTGCGAATCCAGGGGAGCCTGGGCGCGTAGCGCGCGTACGAAAGCTCGACGCTTCAGTGCCGCGTCAATGCACTCTCCGGTCGGGTGAACCCACGCCCCCCGCCCCGGCATCGACGCCCGCTCGTCCCAGACGAGTGCGGATTCGATGGCCACGACGCGAAGAAGCGCCGATCGGGCAGAACGCGTGCGACATCCGACGCACGTTCGTACGGGTTCCATCCTACACCTGCCCTCCCGGGCCGGCCCACGCAGGGCGATGGCTGATCAGGACTCGTCGAGGATGCTGTCGGGCTGGATGTCGATCTTGGCGCCCGTGAGTTTGGCGGCCAGACGCGCGTTCTGCCCTTCCTTGCCGATGGCAAGAGACAGCTGGTAATCCGGCACCAAAGCCCGTACAGCCTTGGTCTTGGCATCCAGTACGAAGCTCGACGTGACCTTCGCGGGCGAGAGGGCGTTGCCGACGAACGTCGCGAGGTCGGAGCTGTAGTCGACGATGTCGATCTTCTCGCCGCCGAGTTCCTCGGTGACCGCGCGCACGCGCCGGCCGAGCTCCCCGATGCACGCACCCTTGGCGTTGATCGACGGATCGTTGGCCTTCACCGCGATCTTGCTGCGGTGCCCGGCCTCGCGGGCGAGGGAGACGATCTCGACGAGGCCCGCGGGAATCTCGGGAACCTCCAGGGCGAAGAGCTTGCGCACCAGCCCCGGGTGCGTTCGCGAAACCGTGATCGACGGACCCTTTGTTCCCTTCGAGACGGATGTCACGTAGACGCGCAGGCGGGAGCCGTGTGCGTAATCCTCGCCGGGGACCTGCTCTTCGGGCGGCAGAATCGCCTCGACCGTGCCGAGGTCCACGTGCACCATCCGGGGGTTCGGCCCCTGCTGGACGACACCTGCGACGATGTCGCCCTCTTTGCCACGGAACTCGCCGAGCACGGCGTCGTCGGCGATGTCCCGCAGTCGCTGACTGATGACCTGCTTGGCGGCGAAGGCTGCGATGCGGCCGAAGTCTTCGGGAGTTGTCTCCTCCTCGCCGATGACTGCGCCCTCGTCATCCACCAGTGGGACGAAGATCGCGACGTGACCCGTCTTGCGGTCCAGCTGAGCGCGCGCGCCCTCCGGGGCCTCGCCGGTGGGCGAAGTGTGCTTGGCATAGGCGGTCCGAATCGCCTGCTCGATGATGCGAACGAGTTCGTCGAACGGAATGTCCTTCTCGCGCTCGACCGTTCTGAGCAGCGTCAGATCGATGTCCATCGTGACCTCCCTATTCAGCTCTAACCGTCGCGAATCACACGCCGCGCGGAATCATCCCACGTTACCCGATCACTCCTTCGCTCGCCCCGTGTGCTCGCTCATTCCATCCCCGAACCGACATACTGATGCCGTGGATGCCGTCAATTCCCTCATCGTCGAGTGGGGCGACCTGTTTTGGACCTGGATTGTCCTTCCGATCGTCGTCGGGCTGGGCCTGTACTTCACGGTTCGCTCGGGCGTCGTGCAGATCCGACTGTTCCCGGAGATGTTCCGAACCCTCACCGACAAGACGCCGCGAACAACGGACGGCGCACCGCAGTCCGTGTCGTCCTTCCAGGCCTTTACCATCTCCGCAGCGTCGAGAGTGGGCGTCGGCAACATCGCCGGGGTCGGAACAGCGATCGCGCTGGGTGGGCCGGGCGCTGTCTTCTGGATGTGGCTCATGGCGCTGATCGGCGCGTCCTCGAGCTTCATCGAGTCGTCGCTCGCGCAACTGTTCAAGGTGCGAGATGCCGAGGGCGGCTTCCGTGGCGGGCCGGCGTACTACATGCAGCGGGGACTCCGCGCGCGGTGGATGGGCGTGCTCTTTGCCGTCATCCTGCTGATCTGCTTCCCCTTCGCGTTCTCCTCCCTGCAGGCGAACACGATCGCCGACACTGTCTCATCGAGCTTCGGGACGGATGCCGGATGGGTGGGGCCGGTCACCGGTGTGGTGGTGGCGCTGTTGACGGCGCTCGTCGTCTTCGGAGGCATCCGTCGCATCGCGTCAGTCACCCAGACCCTGGTGCCCCTGATGGCACTTGCCTACCTGCTGCTGGGCCTTGCCGTGGTCGCTATCCACATCGATCAGCTTCCGGTCGTTTTCGCTGAGATCTTTACCCAGGCCTGGGGTTTCAACGAGGTCGTGGGAGCGACGTTTGGCTACATCGTGCTCACGGGTGTGCGTCGCGGCATGTTCTCGAACGAGGCGGGCCTGGGTTCAGCTCCAAACGCGGGCGCGAGCGCCGCCGTCACCCACCCGGTCAAACAGGGCCTCGTCCAGTCGCTCGGCGTCTACTTCGACACGTTCCTCGTGTGCTCGATCACGGCCTTCATCATCCTGGTGTCGGTCCCCGACCTTGCGGGCGCATCGCGAGGAATCGCACTCACGCAGGGGGCGCTCGTCTCCACGCTCGGCGAGTGGTCGAACATTGCGCTCAGCATCATCATCTTCCTGCTCGCGTTCTCGTCGATCCTCGGCAATTACTACTACGGCCAGTCCAACATCGAGTTCATCACCACGCGTCGCGGGGTGCTCCCGGCCTATCGCGTTGCCGTGGTGCTCGCGGTTCTCGTCGGCTCGCTCGCCTCCGCCGACCTGGTCTGGAGCTTCGCGGACGGGATCATGGGAGTCATGGCTCTTGTCAACCTTGTCGCGATTGCGCTGCTGTCGGGCATCGCGTTCCGGCTGCTTCGCGACTACACGCGCCAGCGCAGAGAGGGCCGCGATCCGGTCTTCACCCGTGACTTGCTTCCCGGCGTGACGGGGGTCGAGTGCTGGGAAGACGAGCTCACCGTGACCGGTCCACTCGATCTCATCACCAAGAAGCGGCAGTCCCAGAAACACCGCGACCACCTCCACGGAGCACAGCAGTGACACGCCGCCTGACAGCTCCCGCCCTCTCAACCGCCCTCGTCGCCATCGTTGTGGCGCTGTCGGGATGCTCGCTGACCGCGCTGACCGACATCGGCACCATCGATCAGAGCGACGGATTCGGCCAGTACGACGACGGCGAGGTCTACACCGAGGATGACGAGGATCTCGGCGTTGTCGAGGTGTACACCGTCGAGCCGGATGCTTCCCTCTCCCCCCCCGGCGACGAAACCACCGAGTCGGTCTGGGACATGTTCGTGAGGATCGTGACCCCCGAGGTGGCAGGTAGCGTCATCCGCGACTTCCGCGTCGGGGATTCGGAATCGAGCGACACGCTCGCCTACGTCCTCCAGACTGACGATCCCGAGCAATGGACACTCGTGGTCAACCTCGCCTACGCGTCAGACGAAGATCTGCTGCTGTCAACGCTGATCCACGAGTACGCGCACATCCTGAGCCTCTCTCCGGGCCAAACCGACCCCGAAGCCTGGAGCTGCGACACGCTCCAGCTAGACGAAGGGTGCGCAGAGCCGGATTCGGCGCTGTGGGCTTTCGATCAGGAATTCTGGGCACAGTACGGTTCGGATGCTCCGGATCCTGCTAACGCAGACGCCGATCTCGCATACGAGTTCTACCTCGATCACGAGGACGATTTCGTGAGCGACTACGCCGCGACCAACGTCGTCGAAGACTTCGCCGAGAGCTTCATGACCTTCGTCCTGGAGCCTGAGCCCGACAGCGACACGACGATCGCGCAGAAACTGCTCTTCTTCTGGGATCGGCCCGAGTACGTCGAGATCCGGGACCACGTACGCGCGGAGTTCGGCCTCTGAGCATCGACATCACGATGCTCACGACACGCGATGACAGCGGGAACCTCGTGAGTCGCCCGATGAGCACGCGCCGGATGGACGAGAACGGCGACATCTGGTTCTTCACGGCCGAGCACACCAAAAAGGTCGATGAGGCCGAAGCAGATGATGAGGTGGGACTGTCGTACTGCGACCCGAAGGCCATGCGCTATGTGTCGGTCGCGGGTCGCGCCCGCGTCGTACACGACGACGCACTCATGCGTGAGCTGTACTCGCCGTCACTGGAGGTGTGGTTCGAAGAAGGCCTCGACACTCCCGGCATCACGCTGCTGCGGGTCAGCCCGGTCGAGGTGGAGTTCTGGGAGCCCGGACAGAACCGGTTGGCGCAGGCCGCCGGGATGCTGAAGGCGCTCGTGACCCGCGAGACACCGGACGACGACGTCGTCCGGCACGCGAAGATCAGTTACTGAGTCCTCTCACGCGGCGAGGCGAGCGATGGCCTCGTCGAGCGGCATCGTCTCGCGATCGCCGGTGCGGCGATCCCACAACTCGACCTCGCCGGTTGCCGCCCCTCGGCCGACCACGAGAATGCGTGGCACGCAGATGAGTTCCGCATCGGCGAACGTCACTCCCGGAGACACCTTCGGCCGGTCATCGTAAACGACATCGAGACCGGCGGCCTCAAGTCGCGCGCTCGCCTGTTCCGCAAGGTCGAACGCGAGGGCATCCTTGCCGGCGGCGACCACGTGCACGTCGAAGGGAGCCACCGCTGAGGGCCAGATGAGACCCTTCTCGTCGTTGCTGAGTTCGGCGATGATCGCGAGGATTCGCGTAACACCGATGCCGTACGAACCCATCGTCACGGTGACGAGCTTGCCGTTCTCGTCGAGA
>NZ_JASBSF010000023.1 GCF_030149085.1 Microbacterium sp.
GCCGAACACGACCGAGGGGACAGCAGCGAGGAGGTCGATGATGTATCCGAGGACTGCTGCTGCGCGACGCGGGGCGTAGTGCGAGATGAACAGCGCGATGCCGATCGCGAGCGGCGCTGCCATGACGAGCGCGAGGATCGAAGACCAGATCGTGCCGAACACGAGCGGCCACGTGTACTCGAGGAAGGTTTTGCCCTTCAGGAGCGGGTTCTCGTCGGCGGGAGTCGTAAACGCCGGGATGCTCTCGATGACCAGGAAGATCGTGACAGCAGCGAGAACAGCCAGGATGATGATCCCCGCTCCGAGCGCGGTCCCCGAGAAGACGATGTCCCCGGGCCGTCTCTTGGCGTGGATTTTCGCCGAGGCTTCGGGTCCCGCGTCCGTGGTCGTCGCCATCCGTGTGTCCTTCGTGTCGAGTCCGGGTCAGGCTCAGCGAGAGCTCCGGTGAAACCGGCTCTCTCGCTCAGCCCGCCCCGTTCAGTACATCGTGAATGTACCGAACGGGGCGGCCGAGAGGGAGGTGATCAGCCGATCAGGGCGATCGCGGCGTTGACCTGCTCGCGCAGCGAGTCCGAGATCGGAGCCGAGCCGGCGTTCTCGGCCGCGGCATCCTGGCCCTCGGGGCTGGCGATGTAGGTGAAGTACGCGGCCACGAGCTCAGCGACGGTGGGGTCCTCGTACTCGACGCAGCCGATCTCGTAGCTCACGAGAGCGATCGGGTAGACGCCGGCCTCTTCGGTCGCGTAGTCGATGTCGAAGACGATGTCGCCCTCGGTGCGGCCTTCCTGCTCGGGCGAGGAGTCGACGATCATCGCCGCGGCCTCTGCCGAGTAGGGCACGAACTCGCCTCCGACGCCGACCGAAGCGGTGCCCAGGCCCGAGACCTGCGAAGCGTCGGCGTAGGTGATGGTGCCGTTGCCGTTCTTGGTCGCGTCGATGACACCCGAGGTGCCCTGAGCCGACTCGCCACCGGTGATCGGCCACTCGCCGTCGGGCTCGTAGGTCCAGACCGAGGGCGCCGCAGCCGACAGGTAGGAGGTGAAGGTCTCGGTCGTGCCGGAGTCGTCGGAGCGGTGCACGGGCGAGATCGCGAGGTCAGGAAGCTCGACGCCGTCGTTCAGGCTCGCAATAGCCGCGTCGTTCCAGTTGGTGATCGTGCCGGCGAAGATGCCCGCGATGACATCGGCGGTCAGGTTGAGCGACTCGACACCGTCGAGGTTGAACGCAACGGCGATGGGCGAGATGTAGACGGGGATCTCGACAATGCCGGCCGAGCCGCCGTCGGCGCACGCGGCGAAGGTGCTCTCGGCGATCTCGTCGATCTTGAATGCGCGGTCCGAGCCGATGAAGTTGCTCGCGCCGGCGATGAAGTTCTCGCGGCCCGTTCCCGAGCCGGTGGGCTCGTAGTTGACGGTCACGTCAGGGTTGGCGGTCTGGAAGTTGGCTACCCAGGCCTCCTGCGCGGCGGTCTGCGACGAAGCGCCGGTCGCGCCGATGGTGCCCGAAAGGGTCGACTCGGTGGGCTCGGTGGTCGAGCCGCCGTTCGACTCGTTGGAGGCGCAGCCAGCCAGCGCGAGGGTGGCTACGGCGGCGACAGCGCCCAGCTGGGCGAAGCGGGTGATCTTCACTGTGAATCCTTCACTGTGTCGGGGTTTGTGTGGCGGGCCCGGTGCAGGGCACTTACGTGACGGTAGACAGCGACTCTTAAGGGATCGGTTGGTAGAGGTGAACAGCAGGTAAACGGCCTCGGGCGGTCTGCAGTGTTCCCCCCACCCCGTACGACGCGCCCCGGTACCGTCGGATCGTGACTTTTGACCAGTCGGCCATCCTCGATCGGGTAGCTCATGCCGCCCCGCCGCGGACCCTCATCGACATCCTGCAAGAGACGGTGCGCCGCCATCCCGAGGCTTCAGCGATCGATGACGGCGCAGGACCCGCAGTGAGCTACCGGGAGCTCGCTGCCCGCGTCGCCCTCACCGCCTCGCGCCTCGTGGCAGCTGGCGTGCGGCACGGCGATCGTGTCGGCATCCGCATGACGTCGGGCACGAAAGAGCTCTACATCGCGATCCTCGGCGTCATGGCTGCCGGCGCCTCCTACGTTCCGGTCGACGCGGATGACACGGCAGAACGCGCCGCCCTCGTTTTCGGCGAAGCCGGGGTACGGGGGGTCATCACCGGCCGCGGGCTCTACGCACCGAATGTGCCGGACGCTGCTGATGGAGATGATGATGGAACCGGGATCGCCCCGTCCGACGTCACATCCGAAATCCCGACCATCGATGACTCCGCCTACGAGGATGCCGACGAAGACGAAGACCTGTTCGCCGGGGACGCTCCTGCGGGGCACACGCGAGCGCTCGACATCCTCGCCCAGCCCGCACCCGACGATGACGCGTGGATCATCTTCACCTCCGGCTCCACCGGAGTACCCAAGGGTGTTGCTGTCACACACCGGTGCGCGGCGGCGTTCGTGGATGCCGAGAGTCGCCTGTTTCTGCAGAACGAGCCCCTCGGCACCTCCGACCGGGTGCTGGCGGGGTTGTCGGTTGCGTTTGATGCCTCTTGTGAGGAGATGTGGCTCGCGTGGGCGCACGGCGCCTGCCTCGTCCCCGCGCCGCGCGCACTGGTTCGTTCGGGCGTCGACCTTGCGAACTGGCTTGCGCGCCAGGGAATCACGGTCATCTCCACGGTGCCGACCCTCGCCGCGATGTGGCCGAGTTCCACGATCGACAACGTCAGGCTGCTGATCTTCGGCGGAGAAGCCGTGCCGCCAGAGCTCGGCACGCGATTGGCCGCCGAGGGCCGCGAGGTCTGGAACACCTATGGTCCGACGGAGGCCACCGTCGTCTCGTGCGCCGCGCCGCTCGTGCCCGACGCCCCGGTCCGTATCGGGCTTCCGCTCGAGGGCTGGTCGCTTGCGGTGGTGGATGCCGAGGGCAACCGGGTCGCGGAGGGGGAGAGCGGGGAGCTCATCATCGGCGGTGTCGGGCTTGCTCGGTACCTCGATCCCGCGAAGGATGCCGAGAAGTACGCCCCCATGCCGACGCTGGGGTGGGATCGCGCGTATCGCTCTGGCGACCTCGTCCGATACGAACCCGAGGGTCTCGTCTTTCTCGGACGCGCCGACGATCAGGTCAAGATCGGCGGGCGGCGTATCGAACTCGGCGAGGTCGAAGCTGCCCTCCAGGATCTTCCCGGCGTCACCGCCGCGACTGCCGCGGTTCGCACGTCGGAGGCCGGCAACCCCGTTCTGGTCGGCTACATCGTCGTCGATGAGCCCGAGGCGTTTGATCGGGCAGCAGCGCGAGCGACTCTCGCAGACCGCCTGCCCGCCGGCATCATGCCCCTGTTCGCGGTGCTCCCCGACCTTCCGGCGCGTACCTCGGGGAAGGTCGATCGGGCGGCGCTCCCGTGGCCGGTTCCTGGGGCAGAGCAACCCGCCGCGGGGTTGTCTCAGAACGAGGTGTGGCTTGCTGAACAGTGGCAGGCGGTCCTCGGCGTCCCCGCTGAAGGCCGTGCGTCAGACTTCTTCGACCTCGGCGGCGGGTCGCTCGCGGCGGCACAGCTTGCGTCACGAGTGCGCGGGCGGCTTCCCGAGTTCACGGTCGCCGACATCTACGACATGCCGCGCCTCGGGGCGATGGCATCCCTGCTTCCACATGCGGATGCCGCCGCCGACGCGTCTGCCGCCGAGTACCACCGCGCCGTCCCGACGCCGGCCACGACACGGATCGCCCAGACCCTGCTCGGGGCGCCACTGTTCATCCTGTCGGGCATCCGATGGCTGCTGTACCTGCTGACTGCGAGCACGCTGTTGCAGCTCGGAGGTGGGTTCGCCTTCCTCCCGACCGTGCCGTGGTGGGTGCTCGTGATCGGCCTGCTCGTGTTCGCTACCCCGTTCGGTCGCATGGCGATCGCAGTGCTCGCTGCGCGAACCCTGCTCGCAGGGCTGGAACCGGGCGACTATCCGCGCGGCGGCGGCGTTCACCTGCGGCTCTGGCTTGCCGAACAGGTCGCCGACCAGATCGACGCTGTCGGGTACGTGGGAGCGCCGTGGGTCACCTACTACGCGCGGGCGCTCGGTGCCTCGATCGGCCGCGACGTCCATATGCACACGCTGCCGCCGGTGACCGGGATGCTGCAGGTCGGCGATAACGCGGCGATCGATCCCGAGGTCGATCTCAGTGGCACGTGGGTCGACGGCGACACCGTGCGCGTGGGCGGCATCCGGATCGATGCGGATGCGGTCATCGGGGCCCGCAGCACACTTGCTCCCGGCACCAAGATCGGTCGGCGTGCGCGGGTTGCCCCCGGTTCGGCGGTGTTCGGGCGGGTCAAGCCCGACCAGGCGTGGGCCGGCTCGCCCGCAGTGCGGGTCGGGGAACCTGCCGCCGATTGGCCCGCGGAACATGCGCCGGCTCCGCACCGGTGGCTGTGGGCCTATATCGCGTCCTCGCTGGCCTTGGCATTGCTGCCGATCGTCGCGTTCGCCGCCGGTGCCGGTGTCATGGCGCTTGCGATGCAGGACGCGCAGACTCTCGCGGAGGCGGCGCTCCTCGGCCTCGCGTGGCTCGTGCCCGGCATCCTGATCGCCGGTGTGGTCTTCGCCGGCACCGTCGTGATCGCCGTGCGGTTGCTCTCGCTCGGCCTTCGCGAGGGAACCCATCCCGTTCGCAGCCGGCTCGGGTGGCAGGTGTGGACGACCGAGCGACTTCTCGACTCGGCGCGCACCGTGCTGTTTCCCCTCTACTCAAGCCTGTTCACTCCCCTCTGGCTGCGGATGCTGGGCGCATCGGTCGGCCGCAACGTCGAGGCATCCACGGTGCTGCTGATCCCGTCGATGACCACGATTGACGATGGCGCGTTCCTTGCCGATGACACGATGGTCGCCTCGTACGAGCTCGGCGGCGGCTGGATGCGCGTCGACCACGTCAGGATCGGCAAGCGCGCGTTCGTCGGAAACTCCGGCATGGTGGCGCCCGGGCATCGAGTCCCGAAGGACGGACTGATCGCGGTGCTCTCCGCGGCTCCGGCGAAGGCGAAGGCGGGATCGTCCTGGCTCGGGTCCCCAGCCGTGCGTCTGCGACGCGTCGCCGCCAGCGTCGATGAGTCCCGCACCTACGAGCCGCCCGTCGCTTTGCGCATCGCGCGGAGCCTTTGGGAGCTCTCGCGAATCGTTCCCGTTTTTGTGACCGGGCTCATTGGTTTCGGGGTGCTCATGACCCTGGCAGCCCTCTGGACCAGCATCGGACCGTGGTGGACGGTGCTGCTCTCGGGAATTGTCATGCTCGCCGCCGGCGCGGTGGCAGCAGCCACCTCGACAGCCGCTAAGTGGATCCTCGTTGGGCCGATCCGCGCGGGCGAGCATCCACTGTGGTCGAGTTTCGTCTGGCGCACCGAGGTGGTCGACACCTTCACCGAGATGGTCGCTGCTCCCTGGTTCGCTCGCGCAGCATCCGGTACCCCCGCACTTGCCGTGTGGCTGCGCTCGCTCGGCGCCCGGGTCGGCCGCGGAGTCTGGTGCGAGACGTACTGGCTCCCCGAGCCGGATCTCGTGCACCTCGGCGACGGATCCACCGTCAATCGGGGATGCGTTGTGCAGACTCACCTGTTTCATGATCGGATCATGAGTATGGATGCCGTCACTCTCGAACCCGGTGCAACGCTCGGGCCGCACTCGGTCATCCTGCCCGCGGCCTCGATCGGTGCTCACGCGACCGTTGGTCCTGCCTCGCTGGTCATGCGGGGGGAAAGCGTGCCGGTCGGCTCGCGCTGGAGTGGGAATCCCATCGGCCCGTGGCGTGCGGTGAAGATCCGCGCGTATCAGGCGGCCCCGTGATCGACACCGGTCGCCGAGACGGCGTCGATCGGGAAGACGTCCCTGCTCACGACACCTATACGCCTCAGAGCGGCGACCTCTCGTTCGATGTCGAAGCAT
Organism: Microbacterium sp.; assembly: GCF_030149085.1. Classification (GTDB taxonomy): domain Bacteria; phylum Actinomycetota; class Actinomycetes; order Actinomycetales; family Microbacteriaceae; genus Microbacterium. Next base: position 5,939 of record NZ_JASBSF010000023.1, read on the forward strand.
ATGCGCTCGATCTGAGCTACCGCGTCCGCACCAACAGGCTTGAGGGACGCGCGACCCTCGGCATCCGGATTCTGGCTGCGACATCCTCGATCGCGCTCGATCTCGTCGGCCTTCGGGTCAGCCGGGTCCGCATGGAGGGGCAGCGACGGACCCCGCACACGCAGGGCCCGCGGAAGCTCCGCCTCACACTGCCGCGCACGATGCAGCCGGGGGAGTCCCTGACGCTGACGATTGAATACGCCGGCGCACCAACCCCCCGCCGTTCCCGCTGGGGGACGATCGGCTGGGAGGAGCTGACCGAGGGGTCCCTCGTCGCGTCGCAGCCGATCGGAGCCCCCACATGGTTTCCGTGTAACGATCGTCCCGACAACCGGGCGACGTACGGCATCCGGGTCACGACGGATGCCGAGTACACGGCTGTCGCCACCGGTGTGCTGCAGTCGCGCACCCGCTCGGGCGGTCAGGTCACCGCCGAGTACGCGATCGGTGTGCCCACGGCGACGTACCTCGTCGCCGTCTATGTGGGGCAGTTCGAATCGCACCGGCTCGATGAGCGCATCGTCGTTGCCTCACCGCCGTCCCTGCGCGCAGACGTGAAGCGGGCTCTGGATCCGCTGCCGCGCATGATGACAGCCTTCGAGGAGCGGTTCGGACCGTACCCGCAGGAGAGCTGCACAATCGTGGTGACGGCAGATCCGCTCGAAATCCCGCTCGAGGCGCAGGGCACCGCCGTCTTCGGCGCGAACCACCTCGACCCGGACTCGGAGCGCCTCGTCGCTCATGAGCTTGCCCACCAGTGGTTCGGCAACAGCGTCGGGGTGGCGCGGTGGCGCGACATCTGGCTCAACGAGGGATTCGCGTGCTACGCGGAGTGGCTCTGGTTCGAGGCAATGGGTGCAGACACCGCCGACGCCGCTGCCCGCCGGGCTCATGCGAGGCTCGCAGATCTCGCGCAGGATCTCGTCATCAGCGATCCCGGCGCCGATCTCATGTTCGATGACCGGCTCTACAAACGGGGGGCGCTGACGCTTCATGCCGTGCGCCTCACGATCGGGGAGGACCCGTTCTTCGATCTCCTGCGCGGCTGGTGCAGCGCGTACGTGAACGCGTGCGTCACGACCGAGGACTTCCGTCGCTTCGTCGACGACGCCGGCCACGACCTCGAGGCGCTCCTGGATGCCTGGCTGGATGCCGGCCCGCTGCCGCCGTTGCCGCCGCGACCGGATGCGTCCAAGCGACTCGCGAAGAAGAAGTCCGCGCGCTAACGGTCGGCAGGCTCGAGGCTGGCCAGCGCGGCGCTGACGAGAACTCCCGGGGGTCCGTCGAGGTCCCAGCCGAGGAGCGGGTGCGCGCGCCCCGGGACGCGGGCACGCCACGACGCGCCGGTCGTATCGTCGGAGCCGTCGGTGCCGGTCACATGCACGAGCGCCGGTTCGACGCGCAGCCCCCGCCGATCGGCCTTCAGCGCGGCCTCTACGCGCACCCAGTCGCGCGTCGTGGCAGGACCGGCGCCGAGCACACCCGTCAGGCCCGTCCGGTCTCGCCGGAGGTCGACCTCGGGTTCGGCATCCACTCCCACGGTCCCGGCACCAGCGGGCGCCAGAGCGACAACCGCCCACCCGGCGGCGTACGACACGCTCGCTGTCACCGCCACTCCCTCGACCTCGACGGGGCCGTGGTCAGCGCCGCACCGCGGGCATCGGTTCGAGATCCGGATGCCGGGCTGACCGATCAGTTCTCGCACGAGCCGCCACGCGACCTCGCGCCGGTGGTCGCGGTCAGTGACCGGGGCCCACCCGAGCCGGATCGGTTCGCTCACACCGAAGGCTGGTGCGTCTCGATCGCAACGATCCCTGAACCCGGATTGTCCGTCGACAGGTGCACGACCGAGAATCCGCCCGGGGACAGTCCTGATGCGTTGCCCAAGTGCGAGCCCATGAGCGACCCGGTCGCCATCGCGAGTTCCTGGATGATCTCAGGAAGCACGGGGCCGTGGCTGCACACCACCGCGGGCTTGCGGGAGCGGACCCGCGCTCCGACCACCGAGCGCGCGTCAGTCGCGCCCTCCTCCCAGGCGTCCTGGCTGATCAGCGGCGAATAGTCGACGCGGCGCCCGAGCGCCGCAGAGAGCGGGCCGACGGTCTTGGCGCACCGAACGGCGGGGCTCGAGACGATGCGGCGCGCGCCGAACGCGAGGAGCGGACCCACGAGTGCGTTCGCCTGCTTGCGCCCGCGGGGAGCCAGGGGGCGCGAGGCATCCGATCCGTCCCACTCATCGGCCGGTACTGCCTTGGCGTGGCGCAGCGCGATGATCGGGAAGGTGCGCAGCACATCCTTGTCGCGGATCTCGAGGAACTTGTCCAGGATCTCGACATCGACGGGGTAGCTGAGCTTCGCGCGGGCCTTCTTCGCCGAGACCCACTCGAGCGCAGCGATCTCTTTGTTCGGGACGAACGACGAGGCCTTGATCGCGGCATCCGTGGCCTCTGCCGCCCAGTAGTGCACGACCTTGTTGCGCTTGGAGGGCATGTGATAGGTCGACACACCCACAGGGACCCCGAGGGAGACACGGATGCCGGTCTCTTCGTGGATCTCGCGGACCGCGGTCTCGGCGAGGGTCTCGCCGGGATCGACCTTGCCCTTGGGGAGGGTCACGTCGCGGTATTGGGTGCGGTGGATCAGCAGGATGCGGAGCTTGCCCTCGACGAGGCGCCACAGCACGCCGCCGGCTGCGTAAACGATGTTCTCTGACATGGTGGGGTCCGGAACGGTGAGAGTATCGGTCATCGCGTGGCTCGCGCCCGCCGCCGGCTCTGCACATCGGCCATGGTTTGGTCCTGCAGATCGACGAGCTGGTTGCCCTGCTCGTCGAGGTGGTGACGCACCCACGTTCCGGTGGCATCGAGCCACCAGGAACTGGTCGCGCTGCTCATGGCGCGATCGAACAGGGTCATCAACTGCGCGAGATGAGCCGGTTCGCTCACCCGCACGAGCGCCTCGACCCGGCGGTCGAGGTTGCGGTGCATCATGTCGGCACTGCCGATGTAGATCTGCTCGTCGCCGCCGTTGTGGAACGCGAAGATTCGCGAGTGCTCGAGATATCTGCCGAGGATGCTGCGCACCGTGATGTTCTCGCTCAGTCCCGGCACTCCCGGCTTGATCGAGCAGATGCCGCGCACCCAGATCTCCACCGGCACACCGGCCTGACTCGCACGGTAGAGCGCGTCGATGATCTGCTCGTCGACCATCGAGTTGACCTTGATCCGGATGCGTGCGGGCTTGCCTTCGGCAGCATTGCGACGCTCGGCCTCGATGAGTCGCAGCAGCCCCTTGCGCAGGTGCAGCGGCGCAACCAGCAGGCGTTTGAATTTCTTCTCGATCGCGTAGCCCGACAGCTCGTTGAACAGGCGCGTGAGGTCCCGCCCGACCTGCTCATCGGCCGTGAACAGCCCATAGTCCTCGTAGATCCGGCTGGTCTTGGGGTTGTAGTTGCCGGTGCCGATGTGGCAGTAGCTGCGCAGCGTCCCCTCCTCTTCGCGGATGACCAGGGCCAGCTTGCAATGGGTCTTGAGGCCGACGAGGCCGTACACGACGTGGACGCCGGCCTTCTCGAGCTTGCGCGCCCACACGATGTTCGCGGCCTCATCGAAGCGGGCCTTCACCTCGACGAGCGCGAGCACCTGCTTGCCGGCCTCGGCAGCGTCGATGAGTGACTGGATGATGGGGCTGTCGCCTGAGGTGCGATACAGCGTCTGCTTGATCGCGAGCACCTGGGGGTCCTTGGCCGCCTGGTCGAGGAATGCCTGAACGCTCGTCGCGAACGATTCGTACGGATGGTGGACCAGGACATCCCCGGTGCGGATGGCGCTGAAGATGTCAGAGCGCTCGTTGTTGTCGCCCGGCTGGAACGCGATAGCGGTCGTGGGAAGGTGCGGTTTGTACTTGAGCTCGGGCCGGTTCAGGCGGCTCAGGCCGAATAGTCCCCGCAGGTCCAGCGGGCCGGGAATGCGGTACACCTCCTGCTCGGTGATATCGAGCTCGCTGATCAGCAGCTTCAGCGTCAGCTCGTCCATGTCCTCGGTCACCTCGAGGCGGATCGGAGGGCCGAACCGGCGCCGCATGAGTTCTGCCTCGAGAGCCTGGATGAGGTTCTCGGTCTCGTCCTCTTCGATGACCATGTCTTCGTTTCGCGTGAGGCGGAACGCGTGGTGGTCCAAGACCTCCATTCCCGGGAACAGATCGCCGAGGTGGTTCGCGATGAGGTCTTCGAGCGCGAGGTAGCGCACCCGCTCGCCCTCTCGCGAGATCTCGACGAATCGGGGCAGCATCGGCGGCACCTTGAGACGTGCGAACTCCTGACGACCCGTCCGCGCGTTGCGGATGCGGATCGCCAGGTTCAGGGAGAGGCCCGAGATGTAGGGGAAGGGGTGGGCTGGGTCCACAGCCAGCGGCATGAGAACGGGAAAGACCTGGTCGTGGAAGTAGTCAGACAGGCGGGAGCGCTCGTCATCGCCGAGCGAGGCGAACGAGACGAACTCGACTCCAGCCTCCGCAAGCGACGGCGCGACGAGGCGGCTCCACGCGTCGGCGTGGCGCAGCTGCAGTCGATGCGCCTCTTCCGAGATATCGGCGAGCGTGTCTTCGGGAGAGGTGCCGATGTTCGTGGGCACCGCGAGTCCGGTGACGATGCGGCGCTTGAGCCCAGCGACCCGGACCATGAAGAACTCGTCAAGGTTGCTCGCGAAGATCGCGAGGAAGTTCGCGCGTTCCAGCGGCGGCAGACCCGGATCCTCGGCCAACTCGAGGACGCGCTGATTGAACGCGAGCCAGCTCAGCTCACGATCCAGGAAGCGGTCAATGGGCAGGAGATCATCGGCTGCTGCCGCTGAGTCGAAGTCGTCGTCATCTTCGTCGCCGAGCCCGGTGTCGAGAACCTCGTGGTCGATCATGGGTCCATCCTGTCAGCGCTACGTGACTCCCGCGTGAACAGTTTTCGTCGTCAGGCGTCGGCGCGCTCCCGCGGCGGCGGGGCGTCATCCTCGTAGACGTTGAAGCGGTACCCGACGTTGCGCACGGTGCCGATGAGCTGCTCCAGGTCGCCGAGCTTGGCACGAAGGCGTCTGACGTGCACATCGACGGTTCGGGTTCCCCCGAAGTAGTCGTAGCCCCACACCTCGCTGAGCAGTTGTTCCCGGGTGAAGACCCGCGACGGGTGAGTGGCGAAGAAGTGGAGGAGCTGGAACTCCTTGTAGGTGAGATCGAGCGGGCGTCCATGCACCTTGGCCGAGTAGGACGACTCGTCGATCGTGATGCCCGAGGTCTGAATACGCGTGGAAACCTGTTCCTTCGCCATCCGGCCGATCGCCAGGCGCACCCGCGCATCGACTTCGGCCGGACCCGCCGTGACCAGGATGACGTCATCGACGCCCCAATCCGGCGAGACGGCGGTGAGGCCGCCCTCGGTCACGATGAGGATGAGCGGGACATCCAGCCCCGTCGTCCCGAGGATCTTGCACAGCGACTTCGCTCCCACGAGATCGGTGCGGGCATCCACGAAGACGATGTCGGCGCTGGGTGCGTTCACCAGCTGCGCGGGTTCTGCGGGGATCTGGCGAGTGCGATGACTCAGCAACTCGAGCGCGGGCAGAGCTGGCCCACCGCCTGGGGCGGAACTCAGAACCAATAGCTGTGCCACGCTGACATCCTCCCGGTGCCGGAGGCGCACCGCGCCCCTCAGTTTAGGGTGTCCTCCGCGGATAGGAGACAATGGGGCGATGGACCTGCCACCGCTTGCTCCACGCCGTGCCTTCGGCGGGATCGTCACTGTCTGGGTGGCCGCTGCGGTCGCCGGCACCATCATCGGCTTTTTTGTGCCTGCCGAGTGGCGGATCGCCTGGCTCGGCGTAGCTCTCGGGTTGTGTGTCGTGCTGGCCTTCGCGGTGCAGCTGGCCTATGGGCGGTCTCAGGCCTTCGTCGAGCGCGTCGCGCTGAGCACTCTGGGGGCGGCGGTCGTGCTCGGCGTGATCAGCCTCGGCTTCGGGCTCGCCTCGATCGTCCCGCAATGATCCTGAGCCGGGTGATCGCGGCGAATCCGGGATAGAGTGGGCCTATGGACCTGGTAGCGCTCGAACTCTTCTTCGTGGGCCTTCTTGCGCTCGCGTCGCTCGCGATCGTGTTCGTCTCGGGTGTCGTCGTGAAGAATCTGTACCGCGGCCAGCGCTGACGC
>NZ_JASBSF010000396.1 GCF_030149085.1 Microbacterium sp.
GGGTGTGATCGAACCCTTCAGCCGCGAGAAGGTCATGTCGGGTGTGCGCAAGGCGTGCCAGGGGCGCCCGGTGACCGAGGGTGACCTTGCCGTCCTGGCGCAAACCGTCGAGGAGGCGGTCCGGCAGACCGGTTCGTCGCAGGTCGACACGAACGAGATCGGCCTGGCGATCCTCGGTCCACTCCGGGAACTCGATCAGATTGCTTATCTCCGGTTCGCGAGCGTCTATCAGGCGTTCGATACGTTGGAGGATTTTGAGTCGGCGATCGCACAGTTGCGCGCGGATCATCAACGCCTGGCATCCGACCCCGAGGAGTAATCCATGTACCCGTGGCTGTTTCGCACGTTCCTCTCGAAGATGGACCCCGAGGCAGCGCACCATTCGGCGATGCTCGTCATCCGGCTGCTCGGCTTTCCGCCGTTCTCGTGGGTGGCACGAGCCCTCACGAAGCCTGATCCGTTGCTGCGCGTGCAGACGCTCGGATTGACTTTCGACGCGCCCTTCGGCGTGGCAGCCGGGTTCGATAAGGATGCCGTGGGCGTCGACGGCCTACATGCTCTCGGTTTCGGTCACGTCGAGGTGGGGACGCTGACCGCGATTCCGCAGTCGGGAAACCCGAGGCCGCGTCTGTTCCGCCTCATTCCCGATCGCGCCGTCATCAACCGGATGGGTTTCAACAATCGAGGGTCGTACGCCGCGGCCGCTCGGCTCGAGCGTGCCCGTCGTCGGCGTCACCGCACGGTTCTGGGCGTCAATATCGGCAAGAGCCGCATCGTGGATGTCGAGAACGCCGTCGTCGATTACGTCACGAGTACGCGCCTGCTCGCGCCCGTCGCCGACTACCTCGTCGTCAACGTGTCGTCGCCGAACACCCCGGGTCTGCGGAGCCTGCAGGCCGTCGAGTCGCTGCGGCCCCTGCTGAGCGCGGTGCAGGATGCTGCCGAGGACACCCCGCTGCTCGTGAAGATCGCGCCTGACCTCTCCGACGATGACATCCGTGACATCACAGCCCTGGCTCTTGAGCTCGGCCTGCAAGGTATCGTCGCGACCAACACGACGATCGCGCGTGAGGGCCTGGGGCTCGTGACCGACGAGGCGGTCATCGCCGCCGCGGGCGCCGGTGGACTGTCGGGCAAGCCGCTGGCTCCGCGGGCCTTGGAGGTGCTGCGGCTCGTTCGTTCTCTCGTGCCCGACAGCTTCTGCGTCATCTCTGCGGGCGGTGTCGAGACTGCCGACGACGTGCGTGAGAGGTTGGATGCCGGCGCAACCCTGGTTCAGGGATACACCGGCTTTTTGTACCGCGGCCCGCTCTGGGCGCGACAGATCAATCGGGGTCTTGTCCGCCGATGAGGGTCAGCGGCACACCATCTCGAAAAGACTTAGGAAACCCTAACTTCATCCGGGATCCGAGGAACCTCCTCGGATATACTCCCGACAGCACAACACCGGCATTCGCGTCGTCGAGTGCTTCAGCGCGGCAGTCGCGCCATGGGAAGGAACCTCTGTGATCGAACGTCACATCAAGCCCGAAGTCGCCGCGATCTTCATCGATGTCGCCCGCGGCCGTCGGGGAATCTACTCCGATGACGCAGCCTTCGAGGACCTGCTCGCCGATGCCAAGGCGGCTTTCGATGCAGCCGACCCCGAGACCGTCGAGATCATCCGTCAGTTCGCGCGGGCCGAGGTCCCGGACGGGGGAGTGCTCTTCCACGGACTCACGGTCGACCAGGACGACATGGGCGAG
>NZ_JASBSF010000247.1 GCF_030149085.1 Microbacterium sp.
GACTGCGCGCTGTCGGGCCGTGTGGGATGCCGCAGCCGCCATCGTCACCAGCGACCTCGCCTACATCGAGGCGCACGCGGCACTTGCCCAGGCGCGCCGGCTCGAGCGACTCACGGATGCCTCGCACCAGCGCGCGGTGGCGGCATTCGAGTCGCTCTGGTCTGGCGTGGCGCGGATTGCGGTCGCACCGTCGATCATCCGCGAAGCCGCGACACTCGCTCACGCTCAGGCACTTCGCGGATACGACGCCGTTCATGCGGCAAGTGCGGTAGCAGCGGCTTCCGATGAGTTCGTCGCCGTTTCCGGGGACGCGGCGTTGCTGCACGCCTGGAGCGAACTCGGCATCGCCACCGTTGACAGTCGCGGATGAGATTCCCGCGCCGTCCTTGCGTCATAGCCGCGAGCGGGCGGCATCCTGTTCAGGAGTCAACCGCAGCGCGTCGGGGCCACGCCGCCCAGCCGTCGGAGAGCACGCGAAGGATCGGGCGCGCTGCCTCGACCTGGGCTGCGGGGAGGCCTTCGCCTGCGGGACTTCGCCCCGAGGTCGACCCATTCGGATACTCAAGCGAGTACCCAACCCACGGGGCAGGGCCCTCGTGGACGCTCTCGCGGTACCTGCCACCGACGACCGCGAAGACATGCCGCTCGAGCTCGTCGACCTCGTACTCTCCGGTCGAGTCGCATGCGTCACACCCGCAAACCGGGAAGGGGAAGTCGTGCAGCAACCCCGCGTGCATGACAATGCCCGGAAAGTCTGTGTAGGCCAGCGTGATCGCGGCGCATCGTGGGTCGTTCGGCTCGATACGCAGCGCCCGCACGACGGGCGTGCTCTGGCGAAGAAGATCGGTTGCCACATCCGCACTCTCGGTGATCCGCACGTCGTAGGTTTCAGCCAGGTGCGCCACGAGCGCGTCGGCGACGGTATGAAGCGGAGCAAACCGCTCGGGGTGCGTATCGACCGAGTAAGCGTCGGTCGGAGGTGAGCCTTCCCAGCGGTTCCCGTACTCGATGACCCGACCCTCGGCGTCGCGGAACACCGGCGTCTCGATCGGTGGACGATGGTAGGAACTCACGCCGCCATTCTTCCCGCGATATCGCTGTGGTGCGCTGAGCGGGCCTGCACGGCCCATCGCGGATGCTGCGGACCGCTTGACATCCGCGTAGCGATCTGGCGTGCTGGGGAGGCGGGCCCGCGCCGAGAAGGAGACACGATGCGACTACTGCTGACCGGCGGCGGAGTGACCAATCCCAGCATCCGTAACGCCCTCGTGGATCTGCTCGGCAAGCCGACCGAGGAGTCGACGGCCCTGTGCATTCCCACAGCGATGTATGGGCATCCGTGGCTCGGTCCGGGCGTCAAGGCGTGGGAGTTCGCCGCCGGCCACGAGCCCGGCAACCCGATGGTTTCGCTGGGCTGGAAGTCGGTCGGGCTCCTCGAACTCACAGCACTGCCGAGCATCCCCGACGAGCGATGGATGCCGCAGGTGCGCGACGCCGACGTGCTACTCGTCTCGGGCGGCGATGCGATCTACCTGCACCACTGGCTCCGCGAGTCCGGGATGCTCGACGTGCTGGGCCACCTCGACGACACCGTGTGGCTCGGCATGAGCGCCGGCAGCATGGTCATGGCCCCGCGGATCGGCGAGGAATTCGTCGGTTGGAAATCACCCCTGGGTGACCGCGGGCTCGGCTTCGTCGACTTCGCGATCTGCCCGCACCTGGCCGTCGGCGATCGCCCCGGCAACTCGATGGAGGTCGCCGAGAGGTGGGCGTCCAAGATCGATGTCCCCGCGTATGTGATGGATGACGAAACGGCGATTGTCGTCGACGGCGACCGGGTCGAGGTCGTGTCGGAAGGGGTCTGGCACCGGCTGGGCGACTAGTACCGCTCGGCAAGGAGAGACGCAGGACTCTCGCACATTCGTTATCTGAAGTGATAATCTGCACAGGTGGATGATGCGATGTCACGCCTTCCTGAGGGCCTGAGCGAGGTGCTCGAGTCCGCCGCGCGACTGCAGGCCCGCGTGCCGGATGCCGTTCTCGTCGGCGGAGCCGCCGCCGCTCTCTATGCACGCCACCGGATGTCGACCGACCACGATCACATCATCGAAGACCTCCAGGACCGTTACGAACAGATCCTCGATGCCCTGGAGAGGGAGGGCGACTGGGTCTTCAACAGAGGGGTCCCGGGCAAGATCATCCTCGGCGAGCTCGGAGGAATCGAAGCAGGCGTGCGTCAGATGATCCGCACACGGCCGCTCGAGGTGCAGTCGGTCACCGTGCCGACTGGCGCCACCATCACGGTTCCCACTCTCGACGAGATTGCGCGAATCAAGGGCTTCCTGATCGTGAAGCGCAACCAGATGCGTGACTACCTCGACGTTGCCGCGCTGTCGTATCGCTTCGGACCCGAGCGAATCGGCGCGGTGCTTTCCCGGATCGACGACTACTACACCGACCCGACTCATCCGGAGGACCGGCCGGTGCAGTCTCAACTCGCCAGGCAGCTGATCGATCCCTCACCGAAAGACCAGACCCGTATCCGCGATCTGGCCACCTATAAGCAGCTCGAGCGGCGCTGGCACGACTGGCAGAACGTCGTCGCCGACTGCCGAACGCTGGCTCCCTACGTCGCCGCCTGAATGCCGAGAGGAACTGAGGATGCCGCTTCGATTCCGCAATATCGACGTCACCCCCGACGCCCCCGTGCGCGAGTGGGGGTTCGAAGGCATGCTTGCCGCACTCGATCGGGGCTACGCGCCTCACTGGTCTCGGCTCGCTTCAGCCGTGGCGTCCGAGCCGGGCCTGCGCGAGATATTCGAGGAGGCTGCTGAGGCCGCGGAGTCACGCACCACCGTCGCGCTCGTGCGCGAAATGATCGACCACCGACAGCGGACGTCGTCGGACGTCGCCCGCGAACGCCTCCGCTCCGCCCACCGCGCGAGCGGCCTCACCCAACGTGAGCTCGCATCTACGCTCGGAACATCCGCGAGCCGGCTCAGCACCTATCTGAGCGGTCGTGTGACTCCCGCCATGGATGTGCTGGTCGCGGCCGAGGAACTCGCTGACCGAGAAGTCGCGCTTCGCAACGCGCGGGAACTGATTCTGCGGTAGGTGCTGCACGAGTCATCCATCACGAGACGGATCCACGGCGCTCCTGAGCGTCGAAGCTCCACCCTTGCACGCGGTGGATCATCGCCGCCTTCGGATAGGTGCCGCCGGGTCGGCCGATCTCGACCAGGTCGATCATGAGGAACAGCGGATAGTCGGGAGCCTGCGCGATCCGCCGCACGACGCGCCCCTCGCACCCGATGACGGTCTCACCGCTCCCCCAGATCACCGTCCAGGTGTGAGGGGCGCTCGCATCGAACGGAAACGTCACCTCAGCCATATCGGTCTGCATCCGCGGATCATGATGTGCCTTCACGCCAGTCCGCGCGATCGTGGTGGTGCCGACGGCATCCGCATCGATCTCGACAATGCAGATCTCTCCTGAGTCCTCCGGCGACAGATGCTCGGTTCCCACGAGCCAGGCCGCGAGCATGCATCCGTCATCACGCGTGGCCGACACGGTCAGGTCGACGCGTCCGCTCGAAGGATCAAACAGCAGCCGCAACGGCGTTTCGGTACGCACGCGCACGTCGTCGCGGTGACGGTGGGTTCCGGATGCCGACCCCACCGGCCCCGAGAAGGTGCCCGTCTGCAGATTCGACACCCGCAGCGGGGCATCCTCGTGCCGCCAGTCGAGCTGATCCTGCTCGATCCGCAGCTCGAGGCCCCCGGGCGTGATGCGGTAGCGAGCTTCCGAGCGCTCCGGGGTTGTCCAGTGCGGCAGGTAGTGCGCCACCCAGCGCTCGGACGACAGATCACCCGAGAATCGGTCGTCGAGGTCGGGGGCGCGATCCGGCGGCGGAGGCAGCAGTTCGACGACGGATGGATCGAAGCTCACGTCCCCAGCATCGCGCCGACGTCCGACATGACGCGCGCGGAGAGCCGGGCCGCGCCTCAGGTCGCGTTCCAGAGCGCCTGGTAGTACTGCATCCGTTCCGGATCGGGGTCGATGCCGTACGCGTCAACGAGCGCGTCTTCCCACCCGGGTCCATAGTTCCACTGCGTACTGAGCGCGGCCGACGCGAGGTCGCCCCACCGATCACCGATACCAAGCGAGCCGAGGTCAACGTGGCCCGACCAGGTGCCGGCATCCGAGATCAGCGTGTTCGGCGCGCACGCGTCACCGTGACATACGACGAGCCGGTCAACCGGCGGCGGCTCGTGCAGCGCTGCGGGAACACGGATGCCGCGCGCCGCCGCGGTCGCGAGGCGCCCGGGCACATCCCACCGGAACGGGCACTGCGCGACCGGCAGCGCATCGTGCAGTGCCCGCAGCCCCTGACCGATCGCCCGAACCGCCGTCGCGGGATCGGAGCGCCACCGCGGTGATACCGCACTCTCCCCCGCCAGTCCCTCGGTCACGAGCCACGCGTGGGTTTCGTTGCGTCCGAACTCGATGACCCGCGGCACGGGTGTGAACGGAGCGACCCACCGCAGCCGTTCAACCTCCGCCTCGACCGACCACTCGGCGTTGTGGGCCTCGTATTTGATGAAACGGGTGCTGTCGGCATCCGTCGCCCGAAAAGTCAGGCCGCCGAGGTCGTTGATCCACACCGGGGTCAACCGTGCGCCCCGCGCCAACTCCCGCACCCGCGAGGGGATCGGGATGTCAGGCGACGGGATCTCAGCCATCTGCCCGCTCGTCCGGGACGATGATCACCATCGCGATCTCGCTCTCTGACCACCCGCGCGATTCGAGTTCTGCAGACAGCGCCTGGCTGAAGACCTGGTGCGACCTCCTTCTGGCCAGGACCGTCGCCTCGGGCACATCGTCGGCGCCGATCGCCTCGCACGCCTCGCGAAGATCGGCCCGCAGTCGAGACACCGTGGAGCTCCCAAACGCGGCGCGCAGATCCTCAACCGCGGGTAGACCCACCAACCAGCCGTCCACGCTGTACGCGGACTCAGATCCGGTCGGCGGCCTGCGCCCACCCATGCCGCGTGCCACTGCCATCCGTACGACCGCCACCCCGGTCGCGGCGACCGCCAGAATGCCGACCGCGGTCGTCGGATAGATCGAAAACGCCGCCTGGTAGAGCGGCGAACCCATCCCCAGCGTGAGAGCGACGGCGATGCGTCCGGCCGAGAACGTGGCATACCCCACGTTCACCAGCAAAAGCGTCAGCGCGCCGACCTCGCCGACGATCGGCGCGACGCGGGTCTCACGCGCCGTGAGTACGCACAGCAGCAGGAGTGCAAACACCTTCACCAGCGCCGAGATGGGAAGTCCGATGAGCGCGGTCGTCGCTGCAACAGCCAACACAGCGCAGGACACCACGATGGTGGCGCTCCGCAGCCGCCCCGAGAGCGCACGAAGGGCCAGCAGAATACCGCCGGGACCGAGCACCATGAACGTGTCACCGACCACGAGCGCGAGAACGGTGCCCGTCGTTTCGTAGATCGCGTACATCAAGGTCGATCCCACGGCGGCGATGCCCGCGATAATGCAGAACCGGACGAACAGCTGCCCGCGTCCGGGCGAACCGATGCTGGGAAGTGTGGAGGCAATGATGACTCCCGCGACCGCGATGCAGATCACGAGGAGGGTGCCGATCCACGCCATAAACCCCCGCCCCCTTCCTGGTCTTCTCGGAAGTACCCAGGCCCGCCCGAGCTCATCATAGGGAACTGGCGGATGACGGCGACAGACAGGATGCGGCACCAGCCGTCACCGAGAGACACGGATCCCGCCGCATCCGGCGGGCAGAGATAGCATGATCGGTCGGCACGGATACCCATGACAGGTGCGCGAGCCCCGATGCGGAAGCAGGACATGACGAGCGACGCGACTCCCGAACAGTTCACCGCCGCAGCGCGCGTGGTAGCGCTACCCGCCAACTACTGGGCGGCGATCGACCTCGACGTCGCGCGCCTGAGCGCGCTCCCCGGACCGCGCATGATCGACGTTTCCAAGGGCAGCCCCGACATGCCCACCCCGCCCCACATCGTCGCGGCGATGCAACGGGCCGTCGACGACCCGCGACACCATCGATACAACGACTTCGCTGGCTACGCGGGCCTGCGTGAAGCCATTGCTCGCCGCTATCAGGCCGACCACGGCGTCGACCTCGACCCGCTGGCTCAGATCATCGCCTTCAGCGGATCACACGAAGCGCTCATGGCGTCCGTGCTCGCCCTCACCGATCCGGGTGACACCGTGATCCTGCCTGATCCGGGATACCCGATGTACGTATCGGCGGTCGACCTCGCCGGCGCCCGCATCCAGACCCTCCCGCTGATCGAACCCGCCTACCTCCCCGACTATGCGGCACTCGACGACCTCAACACGGCACGCCTGCTACTGCTGAACTACCCGAATAATCCCACCGGTGCTATCGCCGACAGCAGCGTCTTCGAGGGAGCCCTTGAGCTCACGCGCCGCGTCGGAGCGGCGTTCGTCCACGACTTCGCGTACTCGTCGCTCGGCAACGGCACCACCCGGCCGCTCTCGGCCCTGAGCGTCGACCGCGAGACCGAGCGCACGGTCGAACTGCAGACGCTCTCGAAGACCTACAGCATGGCGGGTTGGCGGGTGGGCTTCGCCGCCGGTAACCCGTCGATCATCGCGGCGATGCGTCGGTATCAGGCGCACGCGTTCAGCCTCATCTTCGGCGCGACACAGGAGGCCGCCGCCGCAGCGCTCGATGGCGATCAAAACATCGTCGATGAGCTCGTCGCGATCTACCAGCGTCGGCGCGCGGTCGTCACGGCGGGGCTCCGAGACATCGGCTGGGAGGTCGTCGGGGGCGAAGGCACCTTCTTCGTCTGGGCGCGCGTGCCCGGGGATGCCGCCGAGATCGCGGCACGCCTGCTCGAGGAATGCCGCGTCGCGGTGGCCCCCGGCGACGGCTTCGGCGAGCGCGGTCGCGGACACATCCGGATCGGACTCGTCCACGACGAGAGCATCCTGGCCGAAATGATCGACCGCCTCCGAGGAGTCGATCTGCCCCGCTGACGACATGTTTCGTCGCACTTCGTCATCCTGGCGACACACAACAGCGATCACGCCCGCGTGAACGTAGCGTCATCGGCATGACCGACTCCCCCGTTCCCGTCCTCGACTTCTCGCAGCTGGATGCCGGCCCCGAGGCCGCTGCTCGGTTCCGTGCGGATCTTCGCCAAGCCACCCATGAGGTCGGGTTCTTTGCTCTGACTGGGCACGGTGCCTCGCCCGCGCTGCAAGATCGACTACTGGCGACCGCGCGCGCGTTCTTCGCCCTCCCGGATGCCGACAAGCTCGCGATCGAGAACCTGAAATCCCCCCAGTTCCACGGGTACGCGCGTCTCGGCGGTGAACTCACCCAGGGCCGCATCGATTGGCGTGAGCAGATCGACATCGGCCCCGGTGGCGAGCCCGTCGCCGTCGGCGAGAACGACCCCGCCTACCTCGCTCTCGCCGGACCCAACCTGTGGCCGGCGAACCTCCCCGAACTGCGCGAGGTGATCGAGGAGTGGACAACCCACCTCACCGTGGTCGCTCGACGTCTGCTCACGGCGTGGGCCGAGTCCCTCGGCGCGGACCCCGACGACCTGCTCCGGCTCTTCGACGACGCCCCGGCAACTCTCCTGAAGGTCGTGCGCTATCCGGGCATGCCTGACGACGCGCCGTCGCGCCAGGGAGTCGGCAGTCACAAGGACAGTGGTGTCTTGACCCTGCTGTGGATCGAGCCGGGTAGCCCCGGGCTTCAGGTCGAGTACGGCGGCCGGTGGTTCGATGTGCCGCCCGTCGACGGGGCGCTCGTCGTCAACATCGGCGAGCTCCTCGAATGGGCGACCGACGGCTACCTACGCGCCACTGTCCACCGTGTTGTCGCACCCGCCGAAGGGACCGACCGAATCTCGGTTCCGTTCTTCTTCAATCCGCGACTTGATGCCGAACTCCCGCGCCTGCAGATCGCCGACGAGTTCCGCGCCGCCGCGCGAGGTGTCGAACAGGACCCCGACAACGTCATCCACGGAACGTACGGCGAGAATCTGCTGAAGTCGCGCCTGCGTGCTCACCCGGATGTCGCCGCGATCCACCACCCCCAGTTGCTCGAGGTTCCCGCCGGAGTGTGAGGTCCGGGAGGCCCGGCGGGGTGCACGGCATGCAACATGTCGTCATATGACGACAGTGATTCGGATGCCGTCACCCTGCCGTGCACAATGGTGGGCATGTCCCTGACGTGTCGGTGTTGTCGCTAGCGCTATTGCGCTGCCCCGCGACCCCCGACCCGTGCGCCCTTCGGCGCTGATTCACTAGGACATCCCCGTGCGCTATGCCGCCTCGGTTGCCGACCTCATCGGCAACACCCCTCTCGTTCGCCTGAACTCCGTCACCTCAGGCATCCGTGCCACCGTGCTCGCGAAAGTCGAGTACCTGAACCCCGGCGGCTCCGCAAAAGACCGCATCGCCGCCCGCATGATCGACGACGCCGAAGCGCAGGGACTCCTGCGACCCGGCGGCACGATCATCGAACCCACGAGCGGCAACACCGGCGTGGGCCTCGCGCTGGTCGCCCAACAGCGCGGGTACCGGATGATCTTCGTCGTTCCCGACAAGTTCGCCGGCGACAAGGTCGCAACCCTCCGCGCCTACGGCGCCGAGGTCGTCGAGGTTCCCGCATCCGTGCCGCCGGAGCATCCGGACTCGTACTACTCGGTGTCGGATCGCCTCGCCCGCGAGATCCCGGGAGCGTTCAAGCCCAACCAGTTCGCCAACCCCGCCGCGCCCCGCAGCCACTTTGAGACCACCGGCCCCGAGATCTGGCGCGACACCGACGGTGAGGTCACGCATTTCGTCGCCGGCGTCGGCACGGGGGGCACGATCTCGGGAGCGGGACGCTACCTCAAACAAGCCTCGGCGGGACGGGTGCGCGTGATCGGCGCCGACCCCGAGGGCTCGATCTATTCAGGCGGACCCATCCACGGCTACCTCGTCGAGGGCGTGGGCGAGGACTTCTATCCACCGAACTTCGATCCCGGCGTCGTCGATCAGTTCCACCGCATCTCGGATGCCGAATCTTTCGCGATGACCCGCCGCCTCGCCCGCGAGGAGGGTCTGCTCGTCGGGGGCTCGAGCGGCATGGCCGTCGTCGCTGCCCTGCGCACGGCGCGAGATCTGCCCGACACGGCCGTCGTCGTCGTACTTCTTCCCGACAGCGGCCGCAGCTATCTCGGCAAGATCTTCGACGACGACTGGATCACCGACCGCATCCCCGCCACGTTCGACCACCAGCCTGTGAGGACCGCATGACCAGCCCCGCCGCCCGCCAGTTCGATTCGCTCGCCGTCCACGCCGGGCAGGATCCGGATGCCGCCACCGGCGCTGTCATCCCACCCGTCCACTTCTCCTCGACCTACGTGCAGGACGGGATCGGAAACCTCCGCGACGGCTACGAGTACGGCCGCGCCGGCAACCCGACGCGCACGGCGCTCGAGCGCCAGCTCGCCGCGATCGAAGGCGGCACGTTCGGCCTCTCGTTCGCGTCGGGCCTTGCCGCCGAAGACGCACTCCTCCGGGCCCTTCTGAAGCCCGGCGACGAGGTGCTCATCGGAAACGACGCCTACGGCGGCACATACCGGCTCATCTCCCGCCTCCTGGGGCCCTGGGGTGTCGGGGTACGGGTCGCCGATCTCAGCGACCCGGCCGCCGTGGCAGCGGCACTGTCGGCATCCGTTCCGCGCGTCGTCTGGGTCGAGACGCCCAGCAACCCGCTGCTGCGGATCACCGACATCGCTGCCCTCGCGACAGCTGCTCACGCCGTCGGCGCGATCGTCGTCGTCGACAACACCTTCGCGACCCCGGCGCTGCAACAGCCCCTGAGTCTTGGCGCCGATGTGGTCGTGCACTCGGCGACGAAGTACCTCGGCGGGCACTCCGACGTCGTCGGGGGCGCCGTGGTGACCTCGGATGCCGAGATCCACGAGAAGACGCGGTTCCTGCAGTTCGCCGCGGGAGCCGTTTCGGGGCCGCTGGATGCCTGGCTCACGACGCGCGGGATCAAGACTCTCGGCATCCGGATGCAGCGGCACAGCGAGAACGCGCAGCGCGTCGCGACTACCCTCGCCGCCGATCCCCGCGTCGCGCGCGTCTACTACCCGGGTCTGCCGACGCACCCCGGCCACGAGATCGCGGCGGCGCAGATGAGCGGGTTCGGCGGGATCGTCTCGCTCGAGCTCGGCTCGGGCGAGCAGGCTCGGCGGTTCGCCGAGTCGACGCGCCTCTTCACGCTGGCCGAATCGCTCGGCGGCGTCGAGTCGCTCGTCAACTATCCCGATGCGATGACGCATGCGTCAGTGCGCGGCACGGAACTCGCCGTCCCTGAGACGATCGTGCGCCTGTCGGTCGGGATCGAATCGGCCGACGACCTGCTCGATGACATCGACCACGCCCTTGCGAAGGCGAGCTGACAGCCAGCGGGTTCGTGACGGCGTGTGACAGGGGCGTGAGCGAGGCGGCCCCGGGCCTGCCAGGATGGAAACGGTGAGCAAGACGACGGGACCTGGCGGCGCGAGCGCGCCCACCGCGACACTCGAAAACTCCGTCATCCTGACGGGCGACACTGTCCGCATCCTGGATCGCCGCGTCTTTCCCTCACGCATCGAGTGGGTCATCGCCCACACCGCCGAAGAGGTCGCCGAGGCGATCCGGGCGATGGTCACCCAGAGTTCCGGGCCGCTCTATGCGGCCTGCGCGGGCATGGCGCTGACGGCACAGCAGTCCCGTGATCAGCCGCTCCCCGACGCTCGCGCGCGCCTCGCGGCCGCGGGAGCGGCGATCGCCTCTGCCCGCCCCACCAACCGTCATCCGCAGGATGCTGTCGCGGCGATCATCGACGCGACTTCCGCCGCGACGACGACCGCCGAATTCGTCGAGCGGGCAACGGACGCCGCCACAGCCTTCGCCGCCGCATACCGCGACGCGGGCGTGCGCCTCGGGCGGGCCGCGGTTTCGCTGCTCCCGCAGCGCGCGACGATCCTCACCCACTGCTGGGGGGAGGCGTACCTGTTCGGCCTCGTCACCGCTGCCCGCGAAGCCGGCACCGCACTGACCTGGGTCGCCACCGAAACGCGCCCCTATCTGCAGGGCGCACGCCTGACCGCGCACTCGCTGCGCGAGCTCGGCTACGACGTCACTCTGATAACCGACGGCATGGCAGCCGCCGCCCTCGCCTCCCCCACCGGGGCCGGCAGCGGACCGATC
This sequence comes from Microbacterium sp., assembly GCF_030149085.1. Classification (GTDB taxonomy): domain Bacteria; phylum Actinomycetota; class Actinomycetes; order Actinomycetales; family Microbacteriaceae; genus Microbacterium. The sequence goes on from NZ_JASBSF010000247.1 coordinate 11,297, forward strand.
GACGCCGCCATCACCGCCGCCGACCGCGTCGCCATGGACGGCTCGGTCATCAACAAGGTCGGCACCCTCGCCATCGCTGCCGCCTCGAGCACGTTCGACATCCCCTACATCGCCCTCGTCGAGGCACCCGACGCCGAGGCTCCGACCGGCGCGGATGTCGTCATCGAAGAGCGCGACCCCCGCGACGTGCTCGAAGTGCTCGGGCACCGCACCGCGAGCGAGCTCGTGACGGATGCCTGGTACCCCGCCTTCGACATCACCCCGCCCCGGCTCGTGACGAGCATCGCGACGTCTCGCGGCCCCTTCTCCCCCGACCGCCTCGCGGAGTACTTCACGACCCCCGCCGACCGGTTCGCCTCGCCCGTCACTGCCACGACCGCCGACACTCTCGTGCCGGCAGGAACGGATGCCACCGCATGACGACTCTCGCCGTGGACGTGATCGTCCTCGACATCGAAGGCACCACGAGCGCCGCGGGGTTCATCCTCGGCGACCTCTACGACTACGCGCGTCCGCGTCTGGAGCAGGTGCTCGCCCGCGCCGAGAACGACGAGGTGATCGCCGCCGCTCGCGCCGACGCGATCACCGAAACGGGACTCACTCCCGACGCCACTGACACCGAGATCGCCGATGCGCTACGCGCGCTCATGGCAGCCGACGTCAAGTCCACTCCCCTGAAGACGCTGCAGGGAGTGCTGTGGGCCGAGGGCTTCGCGCGCGGCGAGATCACCTCGCAGTTCTTCGACGACGTGCCCCCGCGACTGCGCGAGTGGCGGGAGGCCGGCATCCGTCTGGTCGTCTACTCGTCGGGTTCGGTGGCCTCGCAGCAGCCCTGGTTCCGTCACGCTCCGCAGGGAGACCTGAGCACTCTCGTCGAGGCCTGGTTCGACACCGTCAACGCGGGGCCGAAGAAAGAAGAAGCCTCTTACCGGCGCATCGCCGAGTCGCTCGGGCTGGATGCCGCACGTCTGCTGTTTCTCACCGATCACCCCGACGAGGTCGCCGCCGCTCACGCCGCGGGCTGGAACGTCATCGCCCTCGACCGGACGGGCGAACCGTGGGCGGGCGAACATCCGACGGGAACCGCGGTCGGCAGCTTTGACGAGATCGAGGTGACGCGATGAGCACGGTGCCTTCTGCCGCCGCTATCACCGATGCCGGCGCGATCCTCGCCGATGAGGCCCGCCGCTTCGCTGGCTACGGCTGGATGCGCGGCACCTCGGGGAACCTCTCGCTCGTGCTCGAGCGCGATCCGCTCACGCTCGCCGTCACGGCATCCGGCCTCGATAAATCCCAGCTGAGCGCGACGGATGTCGTCCTCGTCGATGCCCACGGCGCTGCCCTCGACCCCGCCGACACGCGGCCCCCGTCGGCAGAAGCCGGCCTGCACGCGCACATCGCGAGCCGGACGGGTGCGGGCGCGATCTTCCACGTCCACGCAATGGATGCCGTCATCGCCGGGGCACGGTGGCCGGGCGGCGTCGAGCTGCGCGATCTGGAGATGCTCAAAGGCCTCGGTCACCGAGCGCACGACGAGACCGTCGTCATCCCGGTGATCGACAACCATCAGGACATGACCGTCGAGGCGGCGCGCTTCGACGAGGTCTACGTACCGGCCACGGCCGACGTACCTGAAGTACCGGTTCTGATCGTCGCCAGCCACGGCATCTACGCCTGGGGCGCGACGCATCTCGATGCCCGGCGCCACCTCGAGATCGCCGAGTGGCTCCTGCGCTTCACCGTCGCCACGCGCTGACCCCTGGGCCGCTGCCCGCCACGGTCCCAGTCTCGCCGGGATCCCGACGCGCGCTATGCGAACGGAATCTCGGTGGTCCCCGCGACGAGAGTGCGCACGTCAGACGTGACGAGGCGCTCGGTGCCGAGCCGGCGCGCGACCCGCAGCGCCCAGCGCACCGCACGGGCGCGCTCGGGCTCGGGAAGCGTCTGGATGTCGGCAACCTTCGAGAACCCGACGATGCGTCGCACGGTTTTGGCCGCTGCGTAGATCGCGGCATCCGTGTGCACCCGCTCGAGAGTCGCCGTCAGCACCGCGTCGTCGAAGACGCGCGGGTCCACCCGGGTCGGCCACCGCGACGAGAACTCCTGGTCGAAGGCGTCAACGAGTTCGACCGGCAGCGCGAGCAGCAGCTCGGCGTCAGCCGAGCGGCCCTGCGCGTGGGCGCGGGCAGCAGCGAGCACGAGATTCGCCCAGACCGCACCGAGATCGAACCCGGTCGGGCCGTACATTCCGAATTCGGAATCAAACGCGCGCACCGATCCGGCCGCACCTTCCTCGTCCGCGCGGACGAAGACCGAACCCGTGTGCAGGTCCCCGTGGATGAGACTCTGCGTGTCTTCTTGAAAACGAAGCTTCGCCAGTGCGATCTCGTGCACGAAATCCCGGTCCGCGCGAAGCTCCCGGACATCCTCATCGTTGGCGGGCAGCCAGCCGTTGTGGACGTGGTCGACGTAGGGCTCGGTGAACACCAGGTCTTCGGTGATCTCACCGAGCTCCGGATTCGCCGCCGCAGCGACCAGGCGGCGGCGCGCGGGCCCGGGCGTGCCGAAGACGCTCGTCGCGAAGGCCGTCGCGCCGACGTAGCGGCCGAGTTCTGCCGCGGCGTACGGATGCAGGCGCCCGGCGTTGAGCTCCGACCGCCACACCGCGTGGTCGCTGAGGTCCTCGATCGACAGGACGATCGCCTCTTCATCGAACCCGTAGAGCGCGGGCACGTGTGCGGGATCGATCCGCTCGTGCGCGGCGAGCACGAAGGCCTCACGGCGGGTCCGCTCGCGGGTCATCGGCCACGAGGGATCCACCCGGACGTGCGGCAGCGACTGCTTGATGACGACACTGCTCCCGTGCGCGTCGGTGACGACGAACACGAGGTTGAGGTTGCCGTCGCCGACCTCGCGGACAGTCACGATCGCGGCAGGATCGACAGGTCCCGCCAGGTGCGGACGATCGGCGAGAAAGCCCGGGACCGTCTCGACGGTCAGCTGCGCGGTAGACGTGGTGGTGCTCATGAACTGGTCGTGCTCCCGGCGTTGATGATGGTGGCGCGGCGACGGAACGTGAAGCTGAACAGCAGCGCGACCAGCAGCACGACGCCCTTGCCGAAGTCCTGGTAGTAGTACGGCAGGCCCGCCATCGAGAATCCTGTCACCATGACGGCGATGAGTACCGCACCGAGTGCCGTCCCCCATGCGTTGGGGCGACCGATACCGAGAACTGACACACCCACGAGCGCGACAGCAACGGCATCCAGCAGCAGCGAGTTACCGGCCGAGACATCGCCCTGGCCGATGCGTGCCGACAGCAGCAGACCCGAAATCGAGGCGAGGATGCCGCATCCGATGTACGCGGCGGCGCGGTAGACCCGCACGCGCACGCCCGCCAGACGCGCAGCCTGCGGATTGGATCCGACAGCTGCGAGTGCCCGGCCCCAGCGGGTGCGTTCGAGGACGACCCACAGCAGGACGGTGAGCGCGAAGAACAGGATGACGGGAACCGACACGAATCCGATCGAGCCGCGGTCAAGCCACAGGAAGTCGTCCGTGAACCGGCCCGGCGCGGTCGACCCGTCGGGCAGCATCATCTGCGACGAGATCGACTTTCCGTCGACGATGATGAGCTTCAGGCCCACGACGATGAACATCGTGGTCAGGGTGGCGAGCAGATCCGGGATGCGGGCGAAGACGATGAGGACGGCATTGAAAGCCCCGATGAGGGCACCCGAGACGAGAACGACAGCGATCGAGACCCCGCCGACCTGGCCGGCGACGACGAGGGTCCACGCCGAGATCGAGACCGCGAAGCCGGCGTTCGCGCCGACCGAGAGGTCGAGACCGCCGACCGTCATCGCGAGGGTCACCCCGAGACCGGCAATGCCGATGGGAGCGATGTACTTCAGCATCCCGAACACGTTCTCGACGGTGCGGAAGTTCGGTTCGGTGATCGCGAAGTACAGGATCAGCGCGGCGGTGACGGCCACGAATCCCCACGTCGCGATGCCCCGGGCGGCCCTTTCGCCGATGCTCTCACGGGCAACGAACGCGGTCTGCGCGCTCATGCGGACTCCTTCTGGTGGTGCGGATCGTCCAGGAGCGCGGCGACGAGCCGCTCACGCGGCACGGTGCCGGCGGGTACATCGAGAACGATGCGCCCCTGAACGAGAACGATGATGCGATCGGCGACGTCGAGGATTTCGTCGATGTCGCTCGAGAAGACCACGACGGCGCAGCCCCCTGCGGCCTGGGCGCGCGCGGCTGCGCCGATCGCGCGCCGTGCGCCGATGTCGACGCCGCGAAACGGCTCGTCCAGGAGCGCGACACGCGGATCGGTGCGCAACCAGCGCCCGACCATCACCTTCTGCTGGTTGCCGCCCGACAGATCGTCAACGGCCGTCGCGGCAGAAGGCGCCACGACGCCGTAGTCGCGCACGACCTCGGCGCCGACCGCCGTCTCGGCGCGGGTGCGGATGAACCCCAGCCGGGTCGAGATCTCCGAAAGGACAGGGAGCCCGACGGTGCGCGAGATCGACCAGCCCTGCTGGATGCCATCGCGCTGTCGGTCTTCGGGCACGAGGACGACACCCCTCTCGATCGCTGCCGCAGGCGAGGTGGGAGCAAAGTCGGCATCCCCCAGTCGCAGGGTCGCTCCTGGTGCCGGGCGGGCGCCGCCGAGCGCTTCGGCGAGTTCCGTCTTTCCCGCGCCCAGCAGTCCCAGGACCCCCGTGACGTGTCCGCTATGGATCTGGAGCGACAGTGCAGCGGCGCCAGGAAGAAGCGTCACCCCTTCGGCATCGAGCTCGACATCTCCCGCGGGAAGGGGGTCGGTCACATGCTGCTGGAGTTCGGTGGGCACGCCGAGCATCGCCTCGATCGCGGCGCGCCAGTCGAACGGGCGGGACGCGTCGAGGGTGACCGATCCGTCGCGCAGGACGACGATGCGGTCGGCCAGCCGCTCGACCTCACCGAAACGGTGGCTGACGAAGACGATCGCCAGGCCCGCATCGCGCAGGCTCCGCACGACCTCGAAGAGCCGGTCGGCCTCGGCTTGGGTGAGCGCGGACGTCGGCTCGTCGAGAATGAGCAGCCGCGGCGTGGAACGGAGGGCGCGCGCGAGGATCAGCAGCTGCGCATCGGATGCCCCGAGACGGGCGGCATCCGTCGTGAGCACCTCATCGCTCCAGTGCAGGCCGAGCCGGGACAGTGCCGCGCGCGCTGCGCGCAGGGACTCCCGTCGACGCACGATTCGGTGTCCGTGGGTGGCGAGGTCGGTAAGGAGAACGTTGTCAGCCACGGACAGTCCGGGGACGATGCCGTCAGCGATCCGCTGATGCACCGTCTCGATGCCCGCGTGGCGCGCCGCGGCCGGGCTGCCGATCGGCCCGCTGTGACCGGCGATCTCGATCTGACCGGCGTCGTGGGAGACAGACCCCGAGATCGCACCGATGAGCGTCGACTTTCCGGCGCCGTTGGTGCCGAGCAGCGCGGTGATCGTGCCGGGATAGAGGGCAAGATCAACGCCCTGCAGGACCCGGTTGGATCCGAAGCGCACGCCGACGCCGGTGAGGCGGATGACGGGCTGGTCATCCGCCTCACCGGCGTTGTGGCGGGTTTCGCTCACTGCGAGACAGCAGGAAGCCAGTCGGCAGTGAGGAAGTCACCCAGCTGGAGGCCCGGCTCGACCTCGCGCAGCGCGGCCACGTTCGTGACGCCCTCATCGAGCAGGAACTGCTGCGTGATCGTCACGGCGGGGAACTGCACCTCGGTCTCATCGGACTCGCCGGCCAGCGACAGCGCGAGCGCACGCACGACAGCGGCGCCGACCGCGGCGGGGTCGGTCGCGCTCGTGGCCACCCAGGGGCTGCCGTCCGCGGTGATGACCTCAATGTCGGCGTTGGAGATGTCGATGCCGTAGACCTTGACGGAGTCCTGCAGGTTGTTCTGGATGACCGCCTGCACGACGCCCTTGGTGATCTCGTCGTAGGGAGCGAAGATCGCCTGCACGTCAGGGTGCTGCTTGAGTGCGGCATCCACGAGCGGGATGTTGTCGGTTGCGGTCGACTCGGTGACCTCACCGGTGAAGAACAGCTGGTCGAGGTTGTGCTCGCTCACGTAGGTGTCCCAGACGGCCTT
>NZ_JASBSF010000399.1 GCF_030149085.1 Microbacterium sp.
GACCCGCCCGAAACGGCATCGACCCTGCGAGATCGGATGCACGGATACCTCGATCGCGGCATCCTGCGCGGCGACGAAAGCGTGCAGGATGTCGTGCGGTTCCTCCGCCGGGTCCCACTCGATGGGTCGCTCCGGTGGGCCTACCGTTTGCTGTTCGCGGGCGCTGTCGCCACGATCTCGCGCGAGTATCGACGGATGCTGGGACTACGCCGCTCATGGCTGCCGGTGATCACGATGACGCGGTTCGTGCTGTTCGTCGCCGGCAAGAGCCTCGGTAGCGGCCCGCGAGCGCATGACATGGCCCGGCGGCGCCTGCGGCGGCTCGAGACATCCGGCACCGCGCCCGCCCAGGCGAGCTGAGCCCACCCGGTGACACGGGCGTAACGACGCGTCCCGTAGGCTTCGGGCATGGAGGAGCCCTGGGTCGAAGAGGCCGCGCACATGCTCGAGAAGTACACCGGTGACCCGCTGGCCGATGCGGTACGCGGCACGGTTCGGGTGGTCTCGGCATCCGACCGCGAGGGCCGCGCGCGCTACCAGGCGTGTCAGCTCGAGGTCGTCACAACCACCGCAGGCATCCCGGAGACACGGGTCAGCACCGAGGTCGTGACGAGCGCGAAGTATTGGCCGCGCGTCGGCTCGACGCTCCCGGCACTGATCTCACCGAGCGACCCGACCCACATCGAGATCAACTGGGACGCCCTCGCGCGTCAGTGACCTGAACATCGCGCCCGGCGTCAGCCGATCGCAATCTCGACTTGCAGCTCCGCAGCCAACTTCTCGAGGTCTTCCTTCACGCGGGACAGATCGGTGCCGGCTGCAGCATGGGCGAGAACGGATGCCTCGAAGATGCGCCCTCCGGCCATTGCCGCGTCGCGCACCTCGGTCGACAGATCGTCGATGCTGAGCCCGTGCGCGGCGAGCACAGCGGAGACATCGCGGACGATTCCTGGGCGGTCGTTAGCGATGAGCGAGATCACGAGGGAACTAGCCGTGCGGTTCGCCGCTGAGGCATCCGCCCCCGAGAGCGCCGTGACGGTGAGAGTCTCATCGAGCGCCAGCAGCGCATCCAGCAGCACCGTCGCCGACTCCTCGGGAACCGAGATCTCGATCACTCCGGCGAACACGCCGGCGCGTTCGGCGAGCTGGCTTCCCTCCCAGTTGCCTCCGTGGGCGCTCACGGCATCCGCGACCGCCGAGACGAGTCCGGACCGGTCCTCTCCGACGAGCGTGATCACGTAGCGAGGCACGCTCGCATGCTACTCCGCGGTCAAGATTCGCACAGCGGGCAGGTCGGGCTCAGCCCACCAGAACCCGTCGAGGTCACGGGTGCCGACCCACCTCAGCTCGTCGTGATCAGTGCTTTGCGTCGGCCGCTCGCCCTCCAGTTCCGCGCGATAGCAGGCGAGGCGAATGATGCGGTCGCCGACGTGGGTGTCGTCGGTCGACAGATGTCCCGTGACACGGATGCCGACGCCAAGCTCCTCCTGCACTTCACGTACGAGCGCATCGATCGGGTCTTCCCCCGGTTCGACCTTGCCTCCGGGGAACTCCCAGCGGCCCGACTGCCCGATGTGAGCCCCCCGACGGCACACGAGTATCTCGTCACCGTCTGTGACGACAGCGGCCACGACATCGATTGTTGGGACATCTTTCACGAATACAATCCTCCTATCGCGCGTGATGGTGCGCGTCGGACGCCGCGCCGTACGCGGTGCGCGGCTCGGGGCCGCGGTGTCTGACTGGGGTGGCCAATGAGCGGGCAGGGGAATGCGGATCCGGTGCATCGTGCACCAGCACATGCGCGCCCGCGCCATGGCGTGATCCTGTGGGCTGCCCTGGTGGCCGTGGTACTGGTGGCACTGATCGTCGGCGCGGTCGCAACCCTCAGCCTGACAGATCCGGGGGCATCGGCAGCACCCGTTACAACACCCACGCGGCCCGCTACTCCTCCGCCCTTGAGCGCAACGCAGCAGATGCTCGTCGACAGCGGCGATACGACGACCTGCGCGGTCTCGTTCGAGGGCGCCGACCTCGACGTGCCGCCGATGCTGCAGCACGAGGGTCAGCTCTATGCGGGCCTGCCGATCCCGTCCCGCGAGGGGGCGGTGTTCGCGGGATGGTACGCCACGCCCACCGGCGCCGAGAGTCTCAGCATCGCCGACCGTGTCAACGGGTCGGAGCTCGTCACGTGCGACGAGCGGGAGCGCACTCTCTATGGTGCGTGGACGACTCCCGACGCTAACGCCGCCGAAGACGCGCAAATCCCGATCCTCATGTACCACCAATTCACGTCGAACCCGGCTGGCGAGTCAGGCTGGCTGCGGCTGAACTACGCCTACATCGGGGACTTCGAGCAGCAGATGGCCTACATCGCCGATCAGGGCTTCTACCAGCCCACATGGGACGAGCTGAGCGCCTTCATCGACGGTCGGCTGTTCCTGCCGAACCACTCGGTGATCGTGACGGATGACGATGCCGACGCCACCTGGTACCAGCTGGCAGTCCCCGTGGTCGATGCGCACCACGTGCTGGCCACCTCGTTCATGATCACGATAGACCGGCGGGAACTGCATCCATCGCCCTACGTCATCGTCCGCTCGCACACCGAGGACATGCACCGAGCCGGCGCGAATGGTAAGGGGCGGATGGTCAATGAGTCAGCCGACGTGATCGCCGCCGATCTTGAGTCCTCCGCGGCATACATCGGCGCGAAGGAAGTCATCGCGTATCCGTTCGGCCACTACAACGACACTGCGAAGGCGGGCGTCGCTGCCGCCGGGTTCGAGATGGCGCGAACGATCGACTACGGCTACGTGCACATCGGCACCGACAAGCTCGCGCTTCCGGTCATCCGCATGAACTACGGGATGTCGGTCGGAGACCTCGCGCGGCAGATCGGCTGACCCCGCGTTACCGGATCGGCATCGGCGGCTCAGAGCTCGCCGGGAGCCATCACCTGCTCGTCGAGTTCTTCGAGGACCTCGCGGGTGCGGGTCTTGGCGCCCGTGCGCCGGCTGCGCGAGGGTGCGTACACCACGAGCGCGTGGAACAGGAACCGCGCGACGAAGGCGAGCGCGAGCGTGATCGCGGTCGCGATGACCACCGAGATATGCCACGACGAGACCAGGAGCGCCGTCAGCGGGATCCGCACGATCGCCTCGGCATTGTTGAAGCCGAACGACTTCGCAAAGCGCTCCCAGACCCCGGATGCCTCTGCCTTCATGTCCTGGAAGACGAATCGCTCCTGCAGCAGGAAGTTCGCGATGATGGTGATCTCGGCGGCGACGATCATCGCGGGAATGTCGTGGACCCCCCATCGCGCGAGGAGCCAGACGATCGCGATGTTGGCGACGGCACCCAGGCCGCCGATGACGGCGAACATCGACATCTTGCCAAAGCGCAGCATCGTCAGCTGTGCGAGGAAGTGCACGCCCTGTCGGAACGAGGCCTTGGACTCGCCGGCGTTGCGGTCGGCGAAATCGAACGGCACCTCGGCGACCCGCAGGTTGGTGCGGGCGAGGATCTCGAGGAGAATCTTGAACCCGCGCGGCTTGAGCGTACGCAGGTCGAGGCGGCGACGATCGATGAGAAAGAAGCCCGTCATCGGATCGGTGACGCCCTTGAGGCGGCCCGGGAACATCGCCTTGGTCAGAAGCGTCGCCGACTTGGATACGGCAACACGGGATGCTCCGGCCAGTCCGTCATTGGTCCCCTCGCCGCTGTATCGCGAGGCGACGACGACATCGACATCGCCAACTCCGTAGCGAAGCCACAGGCGCGGGATGTCCTCGGGCGGATGCTGGAGGTCGCCATCCATGACAACGCAAACGTCGGAGGTCGCCGCATCGAACCCCACCATCACCGCTCCGCCGAGACCGCCCGTGGGAATGTCGCGGTGAATCAGACGTACGGGAATCGGCGCGTCGGTAGCTACCCTGCGGATCTCATCAGCGGTAGTGTCGGTGCTGTCATCGACGAAGACGATCTCTGCCCGGATGCCGCTCGTCGCCGATGCAACCCGAGTCACGAGTTCCGCGATATTGGGTGCCTCGTTGTATGTCGGCACCACGATGGAAAGATCCATGGCTCAATGCTGGCATGCCTCGGCGAGTTCGCCGTAACGCTGTCCACTGATCCATAGCGCATCCACAGGCTGACCGGCCGATGAGTGCGCGGCGGTCGTACGCTGGATGCATGACTTCGGAAACTTCTGGCACCCTGACGATGTTCGGCGCTGACTGGTGCCGCGACTGCCGGCGCACCAAGGCGCAGCTCGATGAGCTGGGTGTTGCGTACGAGTACGTCGATCTCGAGGCCGACCCGTCAGCGGCGGATGTCGCGCGCGACATCTCTGGCCGCACCAACATTCCTGTCGTGGTCTATCCCGATGCGACGCACCATGTGGAGCCGAGCAACGCCGACGTCGAGGCGAAGCTGCGCGAGCTCGCACTGATCTCCTAGCCGCCTGACACTTCTCCTTGCGGCCTGACGGGGCCGTGAGACGGCGCATCACATCGGGTGAGACGCCGTGCCGCGGACATATGCTGGAGGCACGTCCGAAGGAGCGCGCCCATGCCGTCATCCGTTCGCCCCGCCGCGAGCACCGTCACCGGCGAGGCCTCCGTCACCCAGTCGCTCGACGCAGCGATCGAGGAGCTGCGTGCGGGGACTCGCACCTGGAACGCACTGACCCTCACGCAGCGGATCCGTCTGCTTCGCAGCATCCGCGCCACCGTCGCCGCCGAAGCCGAGGAATGGGCGCTCACCGCAGCCCGATCGAAGGGTCTCGAACCGGGGAGCCCCCTGGTCGGCGAGGAGTGGCTCACCGGACCGTACGCGACGGTGGTCGCGATCGACGCGTACATCGAGACTCTCTCGAGCCTGCGGGTCGGCGCCAGCCCGCTCGATCACGTTCGGGTGGGTGAGGCTCCAGGCGATCGCATCCGCGTGCATGCCTTCCCGACGAGCGCGGTCGATGGCCTCCTCCTCTCGGGGTACACCGGCGAGGTGTGGCTGCGTCCTGGTGTGACCCTCGCCGAGGCGCAACGCAGGGCCGGTCTCGGTCAGCTGACCTCGGGAGAGTCCGGTGGGGTCGGGCTCGTTCTGGGCGCGGGCAACATCACCTCGATCCCGGTTCTCGACGTGCTGTACGAACTCATCGCGCACAACCGGGTCAGCATCCTCAAGATCAATCCGACGCAAGACCCCCTTGCTCCCGTATTCGGGCGCGCCCTGGCGCCGCTTACCTCACTCGGCCTGCTGCGCATCGTGCAGGGCGGTGGTGAGGTCGGCGCTGCCCTCACGGAGCACGCGGGTATCGACCACGTCCACATCACGGGAGCCGCCCGCACGTTCGAGACGATCGTGTTCGGCCGTACCGCGACGGGCAAGCGCCGTGCCCGCCCACGTCTGTCGGTGCCGATCACCGCCGAGCTCGGCGGTGTGTCGCCGATCATCGTCGTTCCGGGTCCATGGTCCGATGCCGACCTGCGCTTCCAGGCCGAACACGTCGCGACGATGCGCCTGCACAACAGCGGCCACAACTGCGTAGCCGGACAGGTCGTGATCCTGAGTGCCGAGTGGGCCCAGCGCGAGCAGTTCCTCGCGGAGGTGGAATCGGCGATGGCCCGCGCACCGCAACGGCCGGTCTGGTATCCGGGGGCCCAGGTGCGTCTGGCCGAGGTTGCCGACACCTACCCGAGCGCACACTGGTCGTCGGGCCACACCCGCGCGGTCATCGCGGTTGGCACGGATGCCGACCCGACGCCGATCGAGACCACGGAGTATTTCGCGCCGGCGCTGGGCGTGGTGACACTCCCCGGCAATGGCCAGGAGTTCCTCGACGCGGCTGTCGAGTACGCGAACGACCGACTCACCGGAACCCTCGGCGCCAACCTCCTCATCGATCCCGTCACTGAGGCAGCACTCGGCGACGGTTTCGAGAACGCGATCGCGGAGCTGCGCTATGGCACGGTGGCGATCAACACCTGGACCGGTGTCGCGTTCGGCATCCCGACGATGCCGTGGGGTGCCTACCCCGGCGGGACGCTCGATGACGTCCAGAGCGGCATCGGTGTGGTCCACAATGCGCTGCTGCTCGATGACATCGAGCGGGGGGTCATGCGCGGTCCCTTCCGTCCCTTCCCCCGCTCGGCCGGCTCTCTGGTCGGCGCGGGCACGTTCTCGGCCCTTCCGCGCCCACCCTGGTTCGTCACCAGTCCCGGCGCCGCCGACGGCGGGCGACTGCTCACACGGTTCCGCATTCGCCCGCGCCTGACGACGCTGCTCGGCATTCTCGAATCGGCGTTCCGGTCGTGACCAACAGCGGACGCCCCCGAAGCACGCGGCGACGTCGCGGGGAACTCGAGGCCGACTACGTCATCGTCGGTGGGGGATCGTCCGGTGCAACGCTGGCCGCACGATTGAGCGAGGATCCGAGCGTCACGGTGCTGCTGCTGGAAGCGGGAGGCCCCGACCGCGCCCTGGAACTGCACGTCCCGGCCGCCTTCAAGAAGCTGTTCCGCAGTCCATACGACTGGGGATACGACACCGTGCCCCAGCCCGAGCTCGAGGGTCGCCAGGTCTACTGGCCGCGCGGCAAGACGCTTGGCGGCTCGTCGTCACTGAACGCCATGATGTGGGTACGCGGGTTTGCGGCCGACTATGACGAGTGGGGTGCGGCTGCGGGTGCGCGCTGGTCGTGGGATGGCGTACTGCCCGTGCTGCGCCGAATCGAGAACGTGCAGGATGCCGTGGACCCATCGCTTGGACGGTCGGGCCCACAGGATGTCGAACGGCAGCGCGACCCGCGGCCCCACACCACGGCGTTTCTCGGTGCAGCACGGGAGCTCGGATACGCCATCACCGAAGCGAACCTCCCTGCCGGTCAGGGTTTCTCGCAGACGATGGTGACGCAGCGGCGCGGCGCCCGCGCGTCGACCGCCGACACGTACCTGCGGCCCGCCGCCTCACGGCCGAACCTCCGCGTGGTGACCAATGCCCATGTGCGCCGCGTGACGGTCACCGCTAACGGCGACAGCGAGCCGCGGGCCACCGGAGTCTACGTCGACATCGCCGGCACGACCCGGCATGCTCGCGCCCGGCGTGAGGTGATCCTCTGTGGCGGCGCGGTGAACACACCCCAGATCTTGATGCTCTCGGGTATCGGGCCGGCAGACGAACTCGCCGAGGTCGGCATCCGTCCGCTCGTGGACTCCCCCGAGGTCGGCAAGAACCTGCAGGACCACCTGGTCGCGGGGCTTGCCCCTGCCGCATCGGGCGGCACGCTGTACGGAGCCGAACGGCCGGCAGAGCTGCTGCGCTACCTCACCGCGCGGCGCGGAATGCTCACCTCGAACGTCGCCGAGGCCCACGGCTTCGTCCGCACCACGCACGCCGACCGTGTCGGTATGCCGGGCGGCCTTCCCGATATCGAGATCATCTTCGCCGCCGCGCCCTACGTCGGCGAGGGCCTCGTCCCCCTTCCCGGCGAGGGGATCACTGTCGGTGCGATCCTGTTGCGCCCGCGCAGTCGCGGCAGCATCCGTCTCGCCTCGAGCAATCCTCACGCCCACCCGCTGATCGATCCCGCGTATCTCAGCGACCCTGAGGGCACGGATGCCGTGACACTGCGCGCCGGCCTCGAGGTGTGCGAGAGGCTCATCGCGACCTCGGCGCTGGGCGCCGTCACCACGGGCAGCTGGGTGCAGCCAGAGGGCGGCGAGCGGATGTCGAGCGGCGAGCGCATCGAGCTGTCACTGCGTCGCTACTCGCACACGCTCTACCACCCCGTCGGCACCGCTCGCATGGGGACGGATGCCGCGTCTGTCGTCGACCCCGAGCTGCGCGTGCGTGGCGTCTCGGGCCTGCGCGTGGCCGATGCCGCGGTCATGCCGACGATCATCCGCGGTCACACGCATGCTCCGTCGATCGTGATCGGCGAGATCGCGGCCGATCTGGTGCGCGCCGACGTACCGAACGTCAGCTGAGGCGGGACTATCGGGCCAACCCGAGACTCGGCCGACGACTACGCTCTGGGTCATGGCTCCCGACGCGACGCCCACGACAGTCACCATCACCGGCGCAGGCGGGCAGATCGGCTACGCGCTGCTGTTTCGCATCGCGGCAGGCGACATGCTCGGACCCGACAGGCCGGTGCGGCTGCGGCTGCTGGAGATTCCGCAGGGGATGAAGTCGGCCGAAGGTGCAGCCCTCGAGCTCCTGGACGGTGCATTCCCGCTGCTTTCCGACGTTGAGGTCACCGACGACGCCCGCACCGGTTTCGACGGATGCAACGTCGCGCTCCTGGTCGGCGCGCGCCCTCGAACCGCAGGCATGGAACGCGCCGACCTGCTCGAAGCGAACGCCGGAATCTTCGGGCCGCAGGGGGCAGCGATCGGGGCTGTTGCCGCTGACGGTGTGCGCGTGCTCGTGGTCGGGAACCCCGCGAACACGAACGCGCTCATCGCCTCGGCATCCGCGCCCGATGTCCCGGCCGAGCGGTTTGCCGCGCTCACCCGCCTGGACCACAACCGCGCGCTCGCCCAGCTTGCCACCGCCGTGGAGCGGCCGGCCGCGAGCCTCGAACAGATGACGATCTGGGGCAATCACTCGGCGACGCAGTTCCCTGACGTCGACCACGCCCTCGTCGATGGGATCTCGGCACGCGCGGCGCTTGCGGAGCGGTTCGGCGGCGAGGATGCGGCGCTGACGTGGCTCGATGAGACCTTCATCCCCCGTGTCGCGAAGCGGGGCGCCGAGATCATCGAGGTTCGCGGATCCTCGTCGGTGGGCTCAGCTGCCGCCGCGGCCATCGACCACGTCCGAGATGAGACCGCGGGAGTCGGGTGGACCTCGGCGGCGGTCGTCTCGCACGGCGAGTACGGCGTGCCCGAGGGCCTCATCTGCTCGTTCCCCGTCACGTCGGACGGCACCGGATACCGCGTGATCGAGGGGCTCGCGGTGGACGCCCGGGCCCGGGCGCGCATCGATGCCTCCGTGGCGGAACTCGTCGCAGAGCGCGCCGCCGTGGCCGCGCGGGGATTGCTGTGACCACAACCGAAGCCTTCCTCTTCGTCATCGGCGGTGTGCTCGTCGTCGCGATGACGGCAAGGGTTGCTCCGCGCATCAGAGTCGCGGGTCCGCTTCTGCTCGTCGTCATCGGCATCATTGCGAGCTACCTTCCGTTCCTGCCCGACATCAGCGTCAACCCGGAGTGGATCCTGGTCGGAGTGCTGCCCCCGCTGCTGTACTCGGCGGCAGTGTCGCTGCCCGCCGTTGAGTTCCGCCGCGATCTTCTTCCCATCGCGGGTCTCGCGGTGGTGCTCGTGTTCGTGAGTTCGTTCGTACTGGGCACATTCTTCTACGTCGTGATCCCCGACCTCGGGTACCCTCTCGCGCTCGCCCTCGGCGCGATCCTCAGCCCCACGGATGCCGTCGCTACAGCTGTCGCCAAGCGGCTCGGGGTGTCTCGTCGCGTCGTGACGATGCTGGAAGGTGAAAGCCTGCTCAACGACGCGAGCGCACTGGTGATCTTGAACTCGGCAGTGGCCGCATTCGTCATGATCGCCTCGACCGGCCAGGCTCCGCCGGCCATCGACGCGGTCGGCGGGTTCTTCTGGGCGGTGTTCATCGCGATCGTGATCGGCGCGATCGTCGGCTACGCGAACCTCCGATTGCGATCATGGCTGCGTAGCTCGGCGGCGACGACGGCGGCCGGGTTCATCGTTCCCTTCGTCGCCTACCTCCCCACCGAAGAGCTGGGCGGGTCGGGGCTCGTCGCCGCCGTGGTCGCCGGAATCGTCACCGGCCAGGGCGCCGCCCGGTGGTTCACACCCGAACAGCGCATGTCCGACCGCGTCACCTGGCACACCGTCGAGCTCCTCCTCGAAGGGGGCGTCTTCCTCGTCATGGGCCTCGAAATGAGCGAGATCGTGACGGGCACCGCCAACGGCATCCACGGCATCGGCCACGGCCTGTGGATCGCTGGCGCCGCCCTCGGAATCCTGCTCGCCGTTCGTGCCGGGTACGTCGCACTGCTGGTGTGGGGCCAGGGGCGGCGGCTGCATCCGAGGCGAACCGAGCGCCTGAACGCCGTCTCCGACCGGATCGACGAGATCGAAGCCGGGGGCCCGCAGCAGCTCGGCGACCGTGGCCGGCGCATCACCGAGGACAGCTGGAACCGTCGCATGGCAATCTTCCGCCGTCGCGTCGCTCGGGCGATGTCGGACCTCAACTACTACCGCGCCGCACCTCTCGGCTGGAAGCATGGCACGATCATCGTCTGGTCGGGGATGCGTGGTGTCGTGACCCTTGCGGCAGCACAGACGCTGCCGGCCGATGCCCCCTCCCGACACTTCCTCATCTTCGTCGCCTTCACCGTCGCCCTGACCAGCCTCATGCTCCAGGGCTTCACCCTGCCGGGCCTGGTTCGCCTCCTCCGGGTCTCCAACGAGGACGACGAGAATCTGGTGCGCTCCGAGCAACAACGGCTCGTGCGCGAGATGCACCAGGCTGCACTGATGGCAGCCGACGAGGGATCGCTCACGCGACGCGACGGCTCGCCGTTCGCGGCGGAGTTCACCGAGCGGGTCGGGCCGATGTTCCTCCAGGCAGGCGAGGCAGAGGATGACGAAGCCCGCGACATCCTCGAGCTGCGGCTCGCCCTCATCCGCGTGCGCCGGGAGCGGCTCATCGAGCTCAGCAGCGGCGGAGAGTTCGGCAGCGCGGCACTGCGGCGTGCCCTCGCCGAACTCGATGCCTCGCAGATAAACCTCGAGCTGCGCCTCGAGAGCGCGGACTGACGCGACGCCGGTTGTCCACGCCGTCAGGCACAATAGCCGTGGAGGCCTCCATGACTGACGATCAGGGCGGGCCCGTTGCGGCATCCCCCGGCGCGCACCAGGCGGCGGAGTGCCCGACGTGCTTCGCGCCACAACGCGCCGACAGTGCGTGGTGGCGAGCGCGCCCCTCAGATGCGCGTCTGGTCGGCGTTGTCGTCTCCCGCGAGGGGATGCCCCCGGTCGTGAATCAGCGCGAAGCGCTGACCCGATTCGGTGTGCCGATCGACGGCTTTCGGCATCCATCGCCCGAAACGCTCGAGTCGTGGGAGGACCGGCTGGCACGCCTGTTCGGACGCCTGCGCCGCGGCGACGTCGTCGTTGTCGCAACAGTCCATGCTCTGGGGAGAGACGTCGGGGAAGAGATCCGCACCGTGGCCGAGCTGCGCCGCCGCGGCGTCATCGTCAAGGTCGTCGACCACCACGCGCCACACCTGGTCGAGACCGGCGTCACACTCGCCACTCCAGAACTGACCGACCCCGAAGCATAAGCCTCGCGGCATGCACCGCGACGGTCCCTCGAATCAGGCGGCCCGCCAGCACCCGTCGAGGTGATCGTCGACCATCCCGGCCGACTGCATGAGGGCGTACATCGTCGTCGGCCCGACGAATCGGAACCCGCGGCGCCGCAACTCACGGCTCAGGGCGTCGGATGCCGCGGTGGTGGCCGGCAGCTCGCTCAGCGCTCTGGGGCGCGGCCGCTCACCGGGCGGATCGGCGAACGACCACAGCAGTGCGTCGAGTTCCCCGGCCGCCATTTCTGCCACGAGCCTCGCGTTCGAGATCGTCGCCTCGATCTTGGCGCGGTTGCGCACGATCCCGGGATCCGCCATGAGGCGCTCGATGTCGTCCTCATCGAACGCCGCGACCACCTCGGGCTCGAATCCCGCGAACACCTCCCGGAATCGGGGACGCTTTCGCAGGATCGTGATCCACGACAGCCCGGCTTGAAAGCCTTCGAGACTCATCTTTTCGAAGAGGGCACGGTCACCGTGCAGTGGCTGGCCCCACTCCTCGTCGTGATAGCGGATGTAATCCGGATCGGCACCAACCCACCCGCAGCGGGCGAGACCATCAGCGTCGATGACCAGATCGGAGCGGATCGCGTCAGGACTCATGCTCACAGGCTAGGGGCAGCCGCCGACATCCTCCGCGCCCCGATGCCTCACCGACCGGACTTGGCTACCTTCTCGGGAATCGGAGCGGACCCCTCGGCTGCCTGGCGCGCGTAGTAGTCGGAAGCCTCGTCCTGACGGGCCTGCTCTGCGCCGGAAGCGATGGGGGCACGCACGTGCTCGGGCTCGTAGCCGAACGCGTCGACGAGGTCCTGGGCGTGCGGGCGCAGTCTGCGCAGCAGCCGGTCGATGTAGCGCGTTACCGCAGCGGCCCGCTGGTTCGAGAGACGCCCGTTGATGAGGTACCACGAGAGGTGCTTCTCGATGAGGGTCAGGCCGAACAGGTCACGCAACCAGGTGAGGACCTGCTTGGTGTCGGCATCCTCGATGCGGTTGACGGCATCGGTGAATGCCTCCCACTGCAGTAGTTCGCCGTGGGCGCGACCGGCTTCGATGAGCTCGGCCTGGTTCTCGGTGAACAGGGCCGCGGCATCCGTCCTAGACATCTTGGATGCCGGGCGCAGCCGACCCGCGATGTCGGCCACCATCTGCTGTACGCGGTCACCGAGCAGCTCGTGCTGCTGCTCGGCGCGAAGCCCACGCTCGACGGCACGGGCAGTGGAGCCGAAGTCGGTGACGACCTGTCCGAATTGGCGCAGACCCGCGCCGTGCACGACGTTGCCGGCGGTCTGGCCCACGGCAAAGCGGGCGAGGGATGCTGCATCCTTGCCCTTGAACTGCTTGGCGTAGTCCGAGAGCAGCCGCTTGCCAACGAGCTGCAGCAGGACGTTGTTGTCGCCCTCGAAGGTGACGTAGATGTCGAGGTCGGCGCGCAAGGCCGTGAGGCGATTCTCGGCAAGGAAGCCCTGACCGCCGCATGCTTCGCGGGCCTCCTGGATCGTGTCGAGCGCGTTCCACGTCGACAGCGCCTTCAGCGCGGCAGCGAGGGTCTCGAGGTCCTCGCGCTCCTCGGGGGTGTCGGTGCGACCGCTGAAGACACCGTCGAACATCTGCAGCAGCTCGTCGTGCGCGAAGGCCTGCGCGTAGACCTGCGCGAGCCGGGGCAGCAGCCGACGCTGGTGCTTGCCGTAATCGAGCAGGGTCACCTCGGGGGTTCCTGCACCGCTGTCGAACTGGCGGCGCTGGTTGCCGTAGGTCACCGCGATCGTGAGGGCGAGCGCGGATGCCCACGTCGAGGCGCCGTCGAGCGAGACGCGGCCCTGCACGAGAGCGCCGAGCATCGTGAAGAAGCGCCGACCTGGGCTGTCGATCGGACTCGAGTAGGTGCCGTCGGGCGCGACATCGCCGTAGCGGTTCAGCAGATTCTCACGCGGAATACGAACCTGGTCGAAGTGCAGGCGACCGTTGTCGATGCCGTTGAGGCCGCCCTTGACGCCGTCATCCTCACCGCCGACTCCGGGCAAGAAGGCGCCCTCGTCATCGCGGATCGGCACGAAGAAGCAGTGCACGCCATAGTTCACGCCGCCGGTGATGAGCTGAGCGAACACCGTCGCGGCCTTGCCGTGCAGCGCGGCGTTGCCGAGGTAGTCCTTCCACGCTCCCCGGAAGGGCGTGTGGATGACGAACTCTTCGGTGTCGGGGTCGTAGGTCGCCGTCGTCCCGATCGCCGAGACGTCCGACCCGTGCCCCGTTTCGGTCATCGCGAAGGCGCCCGGCAGGGCGAGGGAGATCACGTCGGGAAGCCAGCGGTCGTGGTGCTTCTCGGTGCCGAGCTGGTAGATCGCCGAGCCGAACAGTCCCCACTGGACGCCCGACTTGATCTGCAGGCTCGGGTCGGCGAGCACGATCTCCTCGAAGCCGGCGAGGTTCGCGCCGTTGTCTTCGAGGCCGCCATACTTCTTCGGGAACGCGCGGCGGGAGCCCCCGGCGTCGACCAGCAGATGCAGCTGGCTGAGGACACGCTCGCGGTGCTCATCCATGGGCAGTCCGTTGATCTGCCAGAACGCGGGGTCCTTGATCATCTCGCGGGCTTCGCGGCGAGTATCTGCCCATGTACCGAGCAGCATCCGGGTGACCAGTTCGGTGTCGATGTGCGGTTCGGCGGTGGGCGTTTCGGACGGACGGACGGCAGCGTCGACCATGGGATCACCTCTCGATGAGGGGGAAGGGAACGTCAGGACCCACGGTAGGCATCCCACAAAGACGGCTCAAATCGCTTCACGATGCCTACAACAAGGGTCGACGACGTCGGACCGGATGGTTGTGGTGTTGCGACAGGGCGCTCAGGAAGCCTCCAGCCGGATGCCGCCTCACTCGCTGCCGTTGCGCTGCACCCACTCGACGGCACGCTCGGCGACCGTTGCCACATCGGCCGCGACATCGACCACCACGCCAGACTCGTCGTCGCCGAGCGGTTCGAGCGTCGCCAGCTGCGAGGCCAGCAGCGCCGGGGGCATGAAGTGTCCGGTGCGGGCGAGCGCCCGGTTGCTGAGGAGTTCCGGATCGCCGGTGAGGTGGACGAACACCGTGTGCGGCGCGCGTGCGCGCAGGCGATCCCGATACGCGCGCTTCAACGCGGAGCACGCCACCACGACCCCGGATGACTCCGCTGCGGCGCGCTCGGGCACCTGACCACCAGCGGCGCGCAGCGCCAACCGCTCCCCCACGAGGTCGAGCCAGGGCGCCCGGTCGGCGTCCGTCAGCGCAATCCCCTGCGACATCTTCGCGACGTTCTCGGCCGGATGGAGGTCGTCCGCGTCGACGAAGGGGAGGTGGAGGCGGCGGGCGATCTCGATCCCGACCACCGACTTGCCGCTCGCACTGACTCCCATGACGACGATCGCGGTGTCGGGTCGGGTCATGCTGCAAGCCTATGGGGAGCCGCGCTCGGGCCCGTTGCAGGACCGCGCGCGCCCTGCCTGCCGGCCAGAGTGTGAGTCCGTGAGAACCGAGCGCTGTTTGTCTTCAACTCGCGTGGGCGTCCACGACGACCAGGACGGCAATCTCAAAGAGAGCCGGCAGCGTCGCCGCGGGCGTCCGCTCGAACGCTGGGGTACGGACACTTGCACACTCGCCCTGTTGCGCCGCAGAGGCGCACGGTTCCGAAAGCGCGCTTCGACCGTTTGGGAAGTCCGTAGAACGATCGTCTTTCGTACACGGGTATTGGGAGCAAAGCTCTCATTTGTCCCCCGAAATACCTACATACACGTCCGTGGTCCTGTGTGAGCCTGGGTTGGAAGTTAGAGATCCACGCGTTTCCAACAGAGAGGTCGGATCGGGATGAGCCCACTACTCAGGAACCAAGACCCTTCGCTTCGGCGGAGCAAGAAGACCGTCGCGGGTACGGCGAGGCGGGCCATTCTCGGCGGCCTCGGCTGCGCGGTGCTGGCCGTCGGAGCGTTCGCACCTTCTGCTATCGCGGCCCCAGCACCAGGAGATGATGAAGTACAGGTTTCGCTTGAGGCTCCGGTCGAGGATCTCAAGGCTGTCCCCGATGCAAGGGGACAGCGGCTCGAAATTATCGATATCGACGAGGCTAAGGCCGACGAGAAAACTGCTGTGGCTCTGACGTCCGGCGGTGACCCCGTGCTGCTCCGATCACTGTATGCACCGAAGGAACAGGAGCCAACCTCTGACGCCACCGAACCCGGGCTCGAGGGTTGGGTTGAGGGCGTCAACTACTTCACCGATGGGGAACCGCAGACTTCAGAGGAAAAGATCTCGTTCAGCGATCTACCTCAGATCGACCCCGCCTCCCTGGAGCTCGCATTCTCCACAGCGACCTCCTCAACATCCTTTTCAGCCGCGTGGGTTGGCGACGAGAAAGTCCTCTACGACGTGTATCGCGACGGAGTCTTCGTAGACACTGCAGACGATGCGTCATTCAGCGAAAGTGGCCTGCAGCCAGGAACGGACTACACCTACACGGTCCAACCTGCAGCACGAGAGATCGGCGGCGATGAACTGACGTTCCAGGTCCACACGCTTGCCGCCAACGCCGCCGAACTTTTGGAGACGGTAGACGATCCGATCTCGTCACTGTCTCTTCAGCCAGTCGCGTCATGATTCTTGTACAACACGTTTATCACGAATAATCGCGTCGACTGGGACATCATCCAGGGCGCTTTCGGCGGGTGCGTCGGCATCTTCGGCGATAAGTTCGGTGGAGACAATCGCGGGTACGTGACCCCGACTTTGTACGAGGACCCGTGGTGGTACAACTCTCATCGGACCGGTGTTCGAATGAAGATCGACTTCGGACCGAACTACGTCATCGAGGAAAAGCATGTCGGACAGACCCGTCTGTACAACAGCTCGGGTGGACTCAAGGAGACCCGTACGGCATCGACGAGCGGCATCGTCTTCAGCGAGCGCAGCGTCAGCTCAAGCCTCTACAAGGTGAAGGTCAGCCATGAGGTTGGGAACCCGTTTTGCTCGTCCGGCGCGATTCGGTACGTCGTATACGTGAAGACGTGGGCGAGCGGTGTGATGCAAGTCGATGGATACCGGCACCCCGTCCCCGCCCACGAGGCGTATGGCTTGTTCATGAACTCCAGCGGCTCGGAGTATTGGCAGACGATGTACCAAGGCGCCCAAGGGGACTTCATCTGCGTGTCAGGTCTCTGCCCCACGCAGACGATCTCCAAGACGCATACTCCTTCGTAGGATGAAAGCATGACAAAACCGACGATGGGACCGTACTGGCGAGTGATCGCGTACGGTTCCGTCGTCGGTGTCGCACTTTCCATCGGAACGCTCAATGTGTACTACCTCATCTTCGCGACGGAATACACGCTGCAGACTTTCGTTGATGCCGCCAAGTGGGGTACGGCCCTGGCGCTCACGACATCCGCGTTGGTGGTGCTCGGGACCATCGCCCTTGCGCGGAAGCTACGAACCAGAAGTGGCAAGGCACTCTTCGTTATCTTCAGCGTCGTGAGCCCAGTTGTCGGCTGGCTCCTCCTTGGCGTTCTGAACGGACTAGTGGTCAGCTGGCTCTTCTTCTTCGGATTCCCGCTGATCGCGGTGGTTTCGGGGACCCTTGCCGGGATCGTCGCAGCTATTGCGATGTTCTTTGTGCCACAGGCGGACGCCCCCAAAGAAGATTCCGTCTCAACTGACGATCCCCTCGGAGTGTTCAACTCGTCGCCCTGATCCGCGAACCGTCAGCGTATTTCGCTTGTACACGACGGACAGTCACGCCCTCTGAACTCACGGGCTACCCCGTCGTTCCCAGAGGAGGCACGGGGTAGCTAACGTGTGGGGAGTGGACCAGTTCCGTGCGTTCATCGACGAGTCGTCGGCTGCGGGGCAATCGTCAGGAGTATCTGATCTGCGCGGCGTTGGTCGAGGTGGATGCGTGTGAGGCGGCGCGCGATGTGATGCGGTCGCTGCTGCTTCCTGGCCAGGTGAAGGTGCACTGGACGGCTGAGAGCGAGGCGCGCCGCGACGGATCGTGGAGACGATCACGAGCTTGGGGCCGATGAACGTGGTCGTCAGCCACCTGGATGAGTACCGCAAGAAGGTCGAGCGGTATCGCCGGAAGTGCCTCGAGGTCGTCTACCGCGAGCTGGCGGGCATGGGGGTCACGGATGCCGCGCTCGAGCACCGGTCCCACTCACAGGACGCCGCGGATCGCGCCCACATCGTCGCACTGCAGGCGCAGAGCCTGGACCACAGTCTGCGGATCAGTCACCCGAAGGGCGGTGAGGAGCCGTTGCTGTGGATCGCGGATGCGGTGCTGGGAGCGATCAACTCGCGTCACCTCGGCATCCCCGAACACTACGACGCTCTGGTAGGGACGCTGGCGTTCGAGGAGATGACACCGGATTCGCAGGGGCTGGACTGAAAAGGCGAAAGACCCTAGATCCAGTCGTCCGGCTGGGGTTCTAAGGTCTTCTTCCCTCTCCGTCGTAACGGTGGGCACTCCCAAGGATACATCGCCACGGCCGGGTTGGCCAACGTTAGCGGATACCCGCCGCGCTCGGCGGAGGACCGCGGTGGCGCGAGGTCCGGCTGTAGGCTCGCGCGCTCGAGTAGGACCGGCTGATCTGTTCTCTCGTGGTGCGGCGCCGCCGTCGCGATGCGACGAGCTGCACAACGCAGAAGGCAGCGATCGCCGGCGCGCCCGTCAGCCCCGCAGCGACAGCAACGTTCTCGGCAGCGCGACAGATCGCAGGTCTGTCGCTATCCGGTCGGTTGATCGTGGGGCGTCGGTGAGTTGGATGGGGTGGTCGGGTTCGAGGTAGAACTCGTCGAACGTGTCGCCGTCTTCGTTGTCGGCGGGCCAGAGGCCGATTTCGATCTTGTGGCCGTCGAAGGCGAGCCACGCGATTTCGCGGGGTGGGATGCGGACGGGGAGGAGCAGGTTGGGGTTGGGGATCTCCCAGCTGATCCAGGCGCCGACATGAGGGTGCCCCAGTTCCCCCGCGATGGTGGGGTTCTGGGGCACCTGAGCGTTGCCGGTCACAGGGCGGCAACCGATGGTCTCAGGCATGCGCGGCGACGACGGCCAGAACCGCCTCGCCGTAGGCGTACTTCTTCTTCGCCCCGATTCCGGTGATCCCCTCGAGGCCCGCGGGCGAGGTCGGACGGGCTTGGGCGAGCGCGCGCAGGGTCGCGTCGCCGAAGACGACGTAGGCGGGCACTCCCTGCTCGCGCGCGGTCTCGGCCCGCCACGCCCGGAGCGCCTCGAAGAGGTCACGGTCGGCCGGGGCGACATCAGTCGCGGCGGTCTTGCGCACGCGGGCCGATCCCGCGCGTCCGGCGACATCGCGACGCAGGGGCACTGCCTGTTCACCCTTGAGCACGGGGCCGGCCGCCTCGCCGAGAGCGAGAGTGCCGTACTCGCCGCGGGCGACGAGGATGCCGCGGGCAAGGAGCTGGCGCACGACGCTGCGCCAGTCCTGGTCTGACAGGTCGGACCCGATGCCGTAGGTCGCGAGGCTCTGGTGACCGAGCTGGCGGATCCGTTCGGTGTCGGCGCCGCGCAGGATGTCGATGAGCTGCCCCGCCCCGTACGCCTGCCCGCGCTCGCGCTGGAGGCGCACGATCGTCGACAGGAGCTTCTGGGCCGGGATGAGACCGTCCCAGGTCTCGGGGGGCTCGAGGCACGTGTCGCAGTTCCCGCAGGGTTCGGCCGGCTGACCGAAGTACCCGAGCAGATTGACCCGTCGACACTCGACGGTCTCGCAGAGGGCGAGCATGGCATCCAGGTGCTGGTGCTGGCGACGCTTGCGGGCAAGATCACCCTCGCCCCCGTCGATCAGACGCCGCTGCTGCACGACATCCGCCAGGCCGTAAGCCATCCAGGCGACCGACGGCTCACCGTCGCGGCCGGCGCGACCGGTCTCCTGGTAGTAGCCCTCGACGGATTTCGGAAGGTCGATGTGGGCGACGTAGCGGACGTCGGGCTTGTCGATCCCCATCCCGAACGCGATAGTCGCGACCATCACGACTCCGTCTTCGCGGAGGAACCGCTGCTGGTTCGCGGCACGGATGCCGGCATCCAGACCCGCGTGGTACGGCAGCGCGTCGATGCCCTGCCCGTGGAGGTAGGCGGCTGTCTGCTCGACACTCTTGCGACTCAGCGCGTACACGATCCCCGACGCGCCGGCAGGCTGGGCGCGGACGAACGCGGTGAGCTGGCGCCGCACGTCGGTCTTGGGTTCGATCCGGTACTGGATGTTGGGTCGGTCGAAGCTCGCGACGAAATGGCGGGCATCGGGCAGGCGCAGCCGGTCGCTGATCTCCCGGTGGGTCTCGCGGGTGGCGGTCGCGGTCAGCGCCATGCGCGGGACCCCGGGGAAGCGCTCGGCGAGATCGCCGAGCGCGAGGTAGTCGGGGCGGAAGTCGTGACCCCACTGCGACACACAGTGGGCTTCGTCGATCGCGATGACGCTGAGCCGCCCCCGCTGCAGGAGCGCTGTGGTCGCGGCGCCCGACAGGCGTTCCGGTGCGACATAAAGCAGATCGAGCTCACCGCTCAGGTATGCGCGCTCGGTCTCGGCGCGCTCTGATGCGGTCTGTGTCGAGTTCAGCGCCGCGGCGCGCACACCGTTGGCCCGCAGCGCCTCTACCTGGTCGTGCATGAGGGCGATGAGCGGCGAGATCACGAGGCCCGTACCTTCCCGCACGAGCGCGGGCACCTGGTAGGTGATGCTCTTGCCGCCGCCGGTGGGCATGAGCACGACGGCATCGCCGCCTGCGACGACGTGCGCGACGATCTCGGCCTGATCGGCGCGGAACGCGTCGTAGCCGTAGACCTCGCGCAGCACGGCGAGGGGGTTGACTCCCGTGAACGATCGGGCGGGAGCCGCCGACACGGGACGGATGCCGGCGGCGGCCGGCGCCCAGTCCTCGGGCGGCTCCTCGCCGTCGGGCGGTGGAGCGAGATCGTCCGGATCCCACACCAGGTCGGCGTAGGGGTCCTCGGGCGTGCTCACCGCTCCACCGTATCCGGCGCCGCCGACGCCACCGTGCTGCCGCTCACAGCCGCACGACCTCGGTCGCCCGAACGACCGCGGTTCCCTCCTCGACGGATGCCGCAAGGTCCACCTCGGCACGGATGCGCCAGTCATGGTCTCCGGCCGGGTCGTCGATGATCTGCTCGACGCGCCAGGTGTCGGCATCCGTCGTGTCGATGACACACAGCTGCGGCGAGCGCGCGGGACCGCCGGTGAGGATCTCATCGTGCTCGTCGTAGTACCGATCCATCGCCGCCGACCAGTCGACGCCCGGATCGAGCTCGGCCAGCCCGTCGTCGTCTTGCAGCGCCGCCAGCTGGATACGGCGGAACAGTTCGTTGCGCACGAGCACCGTGAAGGCGCGGCGGTTTGTCAGGACCGACGGCGGTGCCGGCGGCACGACGGGGGCCTCGGGGTCGGCGACCGGGTTCGTGAGGGATGCCCACTCGTCGACCAGCGACGAGTCGACCTGCCTGACCAGTTCGCCGAGCCACTCGATGAGGTCGAGCACCTCGTCGGTCTGCGCCTCGGCCGGCACGGTCTGGCGGACGGCACGGTAGGCATCCGAGAGATAGCGCAGCACGAGGCCCTCGCTGCGGGCGAGCTGGTAGAACGAGACGAACTCACCGAACGACATCGCCCGCTCATACATGTCGCGAACCACCGACTTGGGCGACAGCTCGAAATCGAGCACCCACGGCTGGCTTGACGCGAACACCGCGAAGGACTGGGCCAGCAACTCGGCGAGCGGCTTCGGATACGTGATCGCTTCGAGCAGCGCCATCCGTTCGTCGTACTCGAGCCCGTCGCGTTTCATGGCGGCGACCGCCTCGCCGCGCGCGCGGAACTCCTGCTGCGAGAGGATCGCCCGCGGGTCGTCCAGGGTCGCCTCGATCACGCTCACGACATCCAGCGCATAGTGTCCCGTCCCGGCCTTGCGCGAGGCATCCGATGTTCGCAGATCCGCGCCAAGTTCGGAGGATTCTGGCTCAGGACTGCGGAGTTCGTGCGATTCTGCGGAGTTCGCGGGGGCGGAGGGGGCGGGCGCCTCCGGGTCGAGCAGGGAGATGGCGGCGAGCGCAAAGGGCGAGAGCGGCTGGTTGAGGGCGAAGTTCGGCTGCAGATCGACGGTGAGACGGATGCCGTCAGCCGCGGCATCCACGATCCCTGCCGTCACGAGCGTGCGGAAGATCGCGATGGCCCGGCGAGCGAGTTCGTACTGCCGTGCCCGCGGCTCGTGGTTGTCGAACACAAGGGAGCGGACGTTCCCGAAGACGTCTCCGCCGCGTCCGATGACGTTGATGAGCATCGCGGCGGTCAGCTGCAGGTGCGGGGTGAGTGGCTCGGGTTCGGCGTCGACGAGTCGCTCGAACGACCCCTCACCCCAGTTCACCTGTCCGGTCGGGGCCTTCTTGCGCACGATCTTCTTGCGCTTGGCCGCATCATCCCCCGCCTTGGCGAGCGCGATGGCGTTCTCGATCTCCCACTCGGGAGCCATGACGACGACATTGCCGTAGGGATCGAACCCGGCCCGGCCCGCGCGGCCGGCGACTTGATGGAACTCGCGGGCGGTGAGCTGTCGCATCCGGGTGCCGTCGAACTTCGTCAGCGCCGTGATGAGCACCGTGCGGATCGGCACGTTGATGCCAACGCCGAGGGTGTCGGTGCCGCAGATGACCTTGAGCAGTCCCCGCTGGGCAAGGGTTTCGACCAGACGCCGGTAGCGCGGCAGCATGCCGGCGTGATGGATGCCGATCCCGGCGCGGACGAGCCGCGAGAGCGTCTTGCCGAACCCTGTGGTGAACCGGAACCCGCCGATCTCGGCGGCGATCTGATCGCGCTGCTCGCGCGAGGCGATCTTGGTGTTGATGAGCGCCTGGGCGCGCTCGAGGGCTGCGGCCTGCGAGAAGTGGACGATGTAGATCGGGGTCTCGGACTCCTCCAGCAATCGCTCGATGACGTCGTGAACCGGGCGCCGCTCATACGAGAAGTGCAGCGGCACGGGACGCTCGACGCCCGTGATCTGCGCCACCTCGCGGCCGGTGCGGCGCTCGAGGTCAGTCACGATCGGGGTGACATCGCCCAGGGTCGCTGACATGAGCAGAAACTGCACACGCGGAAGCAGCAGCAGCGGCACCTGCCACGCCCAACCACGGTCGGGATCACCGTAGTAATGGAACTCGTCCATCACGACGGCGTCGATCTCGGCATCCGTGCCCTGCCGCAGCGCGATGTTGGCGAGGATCTCGGCAGTGCAACACACGATCGGTGCGTCGGCGTTGACCGACGAGTCGCCGGTGACCATTCCGACGTTCTCGGCGCCGAAGATCTCGACCAGCGCGAAGAACTTCTCGGCCACGAGGGCCTTGATCGGCGCGGTGTAGTACGAGCGGCCGCCGCGGGCAAGTGACGCGGTGTGAGCAGCGATCGCGACGAGCGACTTGCCCGTTCCGGTCGGCGTCGAGAGCACCACATGCGAACCCGACACGAGTTCGATGGCAGCCTCGTCTTGCGCGGGGTAGAGACGGATGCCGCGACCCTGCGCCCACGACACGAAAGCGTCATAGACGGCATCCGGTGCGGCGCCTGTCACCGCGTCCGTGAGCGTGGGCGGGGAAGTCACCCCCCGAGTCTGCCTGACGCGAGCGAATCGGCCCCCACTCGCACTGACCCTCGCGGAACACGACAGCCCCCGCCTACGTTGGGAGGAAGCAACGAAAGGACAGGTGATGACCGATACTGACGTGACCCCCGAGGTCGTGCGCAACGACGACAAGGGACGATACGAGATCAGCCTCGACGGAGCCCTCGCCGGCTTCACCGAATTCGTCGCCGACGATCAGGGTCGCCTGGTCTTCCCCCACACCGAGATCGATCGGGCCTTCTCGGGCCGAGGCCTCGGCACCGAACTCATCGGACAGGCAATGACGGATGTCGCGTCCCGTGGTGAGACCGTCGTGCCGGAGTGCTCGTTCGTGGTGCGCTACCTGCAGAAGCATGAGGTGAACGGCCTCGACATCGCGTGGCCCCACGGGTCGGCGCCGCAGGGATGACCCGACTCGACTCGGACGCAGCGGTGGCCGAAGAAGGCGCAGCCGACTGCGACGGACCCCGCCTGCTGAACCTCGAAATGAGGGATGTCCCGCTCGGCGGGATACGGGCCATGCAGGTCTCTCGGGCGCTCCCGCAGCGCGACCTCCCGCTCGTCGGAGCGTGGTGCTTCCTTGACCGCTTCGGGCCGCAGCGCACCATGATGCGCGTCGAACCGCACCCGCACATCGGCCTGCAGACCGTGACCTGGCCCATCAGCGGCGAGGTGCGCCACCGCGACTCGGTCGGCAGCGACGTGATCGTGCGCCGCGGCGTGCTCAACCTCATGACCGCGGGCGCGGGCATCTCCCACTCCGAGTACTCGGTGGGCGAGTCGGATGTCGAGCTCGACGCCCTGCAGCTGTGGGTGGCCCTGCCGGAAGCGACCCGATTCGGGGAGGCATCCTTCGAACAGCACGCGGATCTTCCGGTGGTCGATCTGCCCGCTGCAGCCGGCGGCGCACGGGCGACCGTTGTGCTCGGGACGCTGGGCGAAGCATCCTCACCCGCAACAGCGCACACCCCGATCGTTGGCGCCGAGCTGGACCTGACGCCCGGAGCTGATGTGCTCGTCCCGCTCGATACGGCGTGGGAGCACGCGCTGCTTCTGATCGACGGCGACGCGAGCGTTAGCGGGGCGCCGGGCGGCGATGCGCACGACACCGCCGACCTGGACGCGAACCACCTGCTGTATCTCGGCACACACCGCGAAGCGATCACCCTCCGCACGGACTCCGGAGCCCGGGTGTTCCTGCTCGGGGGCGAGCCGTTCCCGGACGAGATCGTGATGTGGTGGAACTTCGTCGGGCGCTCGCACGATGAGATCGTCGTCGCCCGTGAAGACTGGGAGAACTCCACTGCCCGGTTCGGTCACGTCATCGACCACGGCTCGGAGCGCATCCCCGCCCCGCCGCTTCCGGGAGTGCGACTGACGCGGCGACGCAGACGCCTCTGAGACCGACTTTGGTCCCGAACGCGGCAGTACGCTGATACGGTGGCCCGAACCTCCGTCCTGACGACGCGTGTGCTCCTGACGACCGCCGCCATCGGCGTCGCGACGGGGCTGCTCGCGGGCGTTGCGGGATGGGTCACCCCGCTCGTCCTCGGGGCTGCACCGATTTTGTACGGCTTCGTCCTCGGAGCCCACGTGCTGCCGGGCATCATCGCGCAGGAGGTCATTCGCCTCCCGTGGGTGGCGCTGCTCAGCCACGTGTTCGCAGCGCTGGTAGCCAGCGCCATGGCTCCCCAGTGGGCACTTCGGTTCCTCGGCACGGCGATCCTCTTCGGCGGCATCCAGGAGCTCGTCGCCGCACTCACCCGCTACCGGGTGTGGGACGCCTGGCGGTTCTTCATTTCGGCCGTGATCATCGGCATCCTCGTCGCGGTGGTCGTCGCGTTCGCCGCCGACCTCGCCTCGCTGCCGCTGTGGGCGCAGATCATCTACCTCATCGTCGCGGTGCTCGGCCCCGTCGCGTGGACAGCCGCGGGCCTCGGGATCGGCGTATCGCTGCGCCGCGCCGGCGTCGCGCGCCGCTCGTGATGCTCCGGGCCGGACGCCGGCGCGACCCCCATCGTGGGGCGTGCGGAGTTAGGTTCGGCTAAGTTAGGGCGTACTTCCCTTTCCGACGAGGACCCGTGACAGCTCCCCCCGATTCCGCCGCG
>NZ_JASBSF010000402.1 GCF_030149085.1 Microbacterium sp.
GATCACGCATCCGTTGTCGATGATCGAGATCGAGTCGGCGAGGCGGTCGGCCTCCTCCAGGTACTGCGTCGTCAGCAGCACTGTCGTGCCGCCGGCGACAAGCGATTCGATCACGTCCCACAGTGCGAGCCGGCTGCGGGGGTCAAGCCCCGTCGTCGGTTCGTCGAGGAAGAGGACGGGCGGATTGATGACGAGCGCGCCAGCCAGGTCGATCAGGCGCCGCATCCCGCCCGAGAACCCCTTGACCGGACGATTCTGGGCATCCACGAGGTCGAACAGCTCGATGAGCTCCCGCGCCCGCTGCGCTGACCGGCGCCGCCCGAGGTGGTACAGCATCCCCACCATGAAGAGGTTCTCGAACCCGGTGAGGTTCTCGTCGACCGCCGCGTACTGACCGCTCGCGCCACTCATCCGACGGATCTGCTGCGGGTCTGCGAGCACGTCGACACCGTCGATGCTCGCGGACCCGGCATCCGGTCGGATGAGGGTCGTGAGCACCTTCACCGTCGTCGTCTTCCCGGCACCGTTCGGCCCGAGCAGTGCCGCGACGGTTCCCTCCGGCACCGACAGGTCGAGTCCGTCAAGCGCGCGGACGACCGGCGCACCCCGCGGATGGTACGTCTTGACGAGCCCGCTCGCCTCGATGAAAGCCATAGCACGGATGGTAACGGTGCCCGCAGACATCCGGGTGCCTGCCAACGGCCCCACGGGGGAGGACTGTCCCGCATGATGGATGCATGGCTGAGCCGGTGACGTCCCAGCGGATTCTCGAGCACGTCCAGCGGCTCGGCGAGGAGCATCCGCCGATCGAGCTCGATTCGGTCGACCGCGGCATCCGTGATCCGCATACCGTTGCCGATCGGTACGGGCATGTGATCGACTATCTCGCTCGTGTCGAACTCGAGGTCGACCGCAACGTCCTCGAGCTGCTCGTCCTGTTGCCCGATGTCAGCGAGGTCGACCGGATGTTCTACGCCGACGTGTGGCAGCCCCAAGAGATCCAGCATGGACTGATCCTCGATCGACTGCAGCAGGATCTCGGGTGCCCGGCGGCTGAGCCCGTGCTCGAGGTGTCGTACAAGATGCGG
Organism: Microbacterium sp.; assembly: GCF_030149085.1. Taxonomy (GTDB): domain Bacteria; phylum Actinomycetota; class Actinomycetes; order Actinomycetales; family Microbacteriaceae; genus Microbacterium. The sequence continues at coordinate 1,089 of NZ_JASBSF010000402.1, forward strand.
ATCATGGGCGCTCTCGCGCACTTCTCTGCGATCCAAGACATCGCGCGGCTGCTGTATTACCTCACTGGCGCGAGCACCGAACGGCAGGCGGTGCTCGCCTACAACACGATCCACAGCGGGATGACAGGGCTCGGTGAGTCCGCGATCGCCGAGACGATCATCGCGCCCATCCGTCGGCAAGAACCCGGCCATTTCGCCTTCTATCGGATGAGCGCGACCGAACTCGTGCGCTCCGGGGCGCTGCGGCCCTGGCAGCTGTACTTCGCGCGCGTCCTGCGCGAGAAGACCTACAACCTCGTCGGAACGAACGGGCAGGACCGCTACCGCGCGCAGATGGGCGGCGTCGTCACAGCCCTCGGCTTCGATACCGACCTCGACAAGTACGCCCGCGAGGTCGGCCGCATCGAAGCACAGCTGCTGTGGGCGCACGAGCAGGGCATGGACTTCCCGCCGTACGTCATGCGGGCACTGCGCGAAAGCATCGACCTCTACCGTGAGCGGGGATTCGGCGACGCCGCGTGACCCGGCATCCGTGGTGGCATCCGCTGCCCGGGCCGACCTCTCGTGGGTAGGAATTCTCGCCGAGGTAGGGCGATGTGCATGCTCATCGTCCTACCCCGGCGATTCCTCCTACCTCCGTAAGGCATCGCACAGGACCACGGATGCCGATGGCGGCGTAACCTGACAGCGCGGCCGGATACGGCATCCGACCCGGGACGGAGCTGACATGCACTTCGGGCTGCACATCGCGGACTTCACCTTCGACTCGGGGCCGGCCGAGCTCGGCCAGACCCTCGCGCGGCACGTCAGGCATGCTGAGGATGCCGGCATCCAGCGGATCACCGTCATGGACCACTTCTGGCAGCTGCCCGGCATCGGCCCCGTCGAGCACGAGATGCTTGAGGCTTACGCGACCCTCGGGTTCCTTGCCGCGCACACGCAGAAAGCGATGCTGCACGTCCTGGTCACGGGCGTCATCTATCGGCATCCCGCCCTGCTTGCCAAGCAGGTGAGCACGCTCAATGTGCTCTCGGGTGGCCGGGTCGGACTCGGCATCGGCGCAGGCTGGAACGAGCAGGAGTGCGTCGGCCTCGGATTCCCGTTCTCGCCCGTCGCGCAGCGTTTCCGCGAACTCGAGGAGACGATCCAGATCTGCCAGCAGATGTGGTCGGGCTCCGACGAGCCGTATGACGGGGCGATCTGGCAGCTCGGGCGCACGCTGAACTCGCCCCAGAACGTCACGAAGCCGATGCTGATGATCGGCGGCGGGGGAGAGAAGAAGACCCTCAAGCTCGTGGCGCAGTACGCGGATGCCTGCAACCTCAGCGCCCTCGCTGGAGTACCCACGGGCAAACTCGACGTGCTGCGGGCCCACTGCGACGATGTCGGGCGCGACTCCGACACCGTCGAGAAGACGGCAATGATCGGCGTGAATCCCGAATCCACGGTGGACGGCGTCGCCGGCCAGGTGCGGGCGCTGGGGGAG
>NZ_JASBSF010000404.1 GCF_030149085.1 Microbacterium sp.
TCACGAAGCGGGCCTCCCTCGTAGGTATGTCGCGATAATGGCAGCATCGACCGCGCACGATGCTGCTTCGGCTGATTCTTCCGCCTAGCGTGACAGTGATCGGACGCTTGCCCCCTGCGCTGCCCCGTCGTTAGCTAAGAGCGTCGCGCAGCCACGCTCAGTAGTGCCCCGTAGAGTGGTGTAACGATCCCGGCCAGTAAACGTCAGCGTGGCCACCGGGATCTTCCTTCGAGGAAACTCTCACATCCCACTCGAAAGGCGTCACACCGATGACCACTCCCTCTATTGTCGACCCTGCCACCGTCCTCACCAACGCGCTGGGCGACGCATCACCGGATCTGATGCGCACCCTGCTGCAAACCATGATCAACACCCTCCTCTCAGCCGAAGCAGATGCGATCTGCGGCGCCGAGTACGGGAAGCCCTCTGCTGACCGAGTGAATTCCCGCAACGGATACCGCACCCGTGAACTCGATACGCGTGTCGGAACCATAGACGTCGCGATCCCGAAGCTCCGCTCCGGCACGTACTTCCCCGAGTGGCTCCTCGAACGTCGCAAACGCTCAGAAGCGGCGATGATCACCGTCGTCGCTGACGCCTACCTCGCTGGCGTCTCAACGAGGCGGATGGACAAACTCGTGAAGACCCTTGGCATCCATTCCCTGTCGAAGTCGCAGGTCTCCCGAATGGCCGCCGATATGGACGAGCATGTGCGTGAGTTTCGCACGAGGCCGTTAGGTGAGGCCGGCCCGTTCACGTTCGTCGCGTGCGACGCACTCACGATGAAAGTGCGTGAGGGCGGGCGGGTGATCAACACCATGGTGCTCGTCGCGACCGGGGTGAACGCTGACGGGCATCGGGAAGTCCTGGGCATGCAAGTGGCGACCGCGGAGACCACGATGGCGTGGAACGGGTTCTTCGCAGACCTTGTCGCGCGCGGCCTCACCGGGGTGAAACTCATCACCTCTGACGCGCACGCTGGCCTCGTTGAAGCGATGCGCGCGAACTTCCCTGGGACGTCGTGGCAACGGTGTCGCACGCACTACGCTGCGAACCTGATGTCAGTGACCCCGAAGAGCATGTGGCCGGCGGTGAAAGCGATGCTGCATTCCGTGTACGACCAACCCGACCAGAAAAGTGTTGAGGCCCAATTCGACCGGCTCCTGGACTACGTCGAGGACAAACTCCCCGAAGTGCACGACCACCTCGATGCTGCCCGGGCTGACATTCTCGCGTTCACCACGTTCCCGAAAGATGTGTGGCAGCAGATCTGGTCGAATAACCCGAACGAGCGCCTGAACCGTGAGATCCGCCGCAGGACCGATGTGGTGGGGATCTTCCCGAACCGGGCCGCGATCACCCGCCTCGTCGGGGCCGTTCTTGCGGAGCAGTCTGACGAATGGGCCGAGGGTCGTCGTTACCTCGGTCTTGACGTTCTCGCGAGGTGCCGCCTCACGCTCGTGGGTACCGACACTATCGGCCAGCACCATGAGCTCCCCGAGCTCGGGGCCGCAGCATGAGCGCCCCCACTCCTGGGCTGTACTCCGACACCGTGAGTGAGCTCGTCGCGAGCATCTGCAATCACAACGAAAACTAGCCCCCACATCCTTGAAGGATCACGAAACGGTTACACCACTCCACGGGACTTGACCCCACGCTCGCCTTCCTTGCCGGTCTGCGGCTTCCAGGGAACCACCGGGTTCTCGGCCGCTTCCGTCAAGGAGGTGATTCGCATATGAGCGAGTCAGTGTCAGGTCAGTCGGCGAACAGTCTGGGCTATGGCCCGGTGAAGACGCTTGCTGTCAGGTTGAGTGAGTCGACCCGTGCGCAGTTGGACATCATTGCCCAGCTGAACGATCGCACGGTCACCGATGAGATTCGCCTGGCGCTGGAGGCGTGGATCGAGAAGACGAAGTCGGATCCTTCCGTGCTGGAGCGTGCGCAGGCTGTGCGCGACGAGATCGAGCGGGATGCCGCTGTCAGGCGGGATGCGATCGCGGCCATCTTCGACACCGGGGCCCCCGGTGCGAAGACGGCCAGCCCGAAGCGTCCAGCCAGTAGCTGATCCCTGCTCGCCCACAAGGGGTGGTCGGTTCGGGATGGAGGACTTCACGGTTCTCTCCCGGCCGGCCACCCCGTAACCCCTTGTTCCTAGTGCGTCTTCGTTTGCGTGCTGCGACTTGAAGAGAACAGCCCTGTTCTCGGTCGCTTACGCAAAGGAGGAAGGACCATGGTGCAAGCTATCGTGATCCCCGCGAACGACACCGAACCGATCGAGCCGAGAGATCTTCGAACGCTCGAGGACTATCAGGCCGAGGTGGGCGGCTGGATCGAGCATGTCGACCTGCCCGAGGTCGGGGTGACGCTCGTGGTGAACGAGAACGGCATCGCCCAAGCGTTGCCGTTCAACCGAAGGGCGACGTTCTTCTGGTGGTTCCACCAGGGCTACAGGCGCCGACGGGTTCGGCTTGTCGGGAACGTCGTTCTGGTGGGCCTCGAGGGCACGGACGGTGACCCTACCGACATCCCTACCCCCATCGCCGAACTCCTGCTCGTCCCGGGCGAATTCGCTGTCGAGGCGCGGCGCGCTGGCGATCAGGAGTGGCGCAGCGACCCGAGCCTCCATCCGAACTATGTCGAGGCGCTGGTCTGGGCCTGCATGGTGAAGGAACTCGGCGAGACGGGCCTCGAGCTTCGAGTCACTCGGGCCGAAGGTGACACCGCATCGGAACCACCCTGCTGAGAACACCTGCCCTACCTGTGGCGGCATCCGCGTGTGGACACCTGGCTATCTCGCCAGCGAGTCCACCGCGGATGCCGTCAATTTCACTTTCCGGGGCTTAGCCGCCGTGGACAGATCGCCCGTCGAAGGTGTAAATGAGATCGTCGGCTTGACGCAACAGAAATCCGCTCAAGAGGCGGAAGGTCGCTCTAGGACGCCTCATCAAGCGCGCGAGAGTCAGCGGCGGACTTTCGGTCACGCCACGTGGCGATCGCGTATCGGCGCGTGGTATCCAGCGCAAGGTGGCACCCCGCCGCGAAGAGTGGGTATGCGAGTTCCGCCGCGACGCCTGTGAGTTTGCCGATGTGCACCTGGGACGCTAACCCTCCGGCGACACCGCCACCGCCGTTTGCTTTCGTGCCACCCCCTAGGATCGCGTAGGCCGCGTTGTAGCGCGCTGCGCCGTGGATCGTCTTTACAGGTGTACCAGTGCTGGCAATGCCGTCCACAGCGCGGTTGTAGCGCCACTGCTTCGCCGCGTCGCTCGCACCACTTCCGATCCCCTCCGGGGAGCTCGGCACAGGTATGTAGGCATAGAGCGACTCTCGAAAGGCGCTCGCGAGTCGAGAGGCGGACATGCCGCACAGCGTAGCAGCGCGAGATCTAGGTGCGCCGCTGAAATCCATGTGTGCAGATGTCTTCCCTGCCCGGCTGCACGGGCTATATGGTCGTCGGCGACGACCCGAGGAGAAGACGCCATGACCGAACCCGAACGGTACGAGGCCGTCCCCTGCCCGCCGTGGTGCGAGCAGCTGCAATGCCAGGAGCCCCGGGCAGAGGACCGGTTCCACCAGCTAGCTCGGACGGTGCCGGTCACGCTTCGGCGGCGCTACCCAACCGGAACCGGCGTCGATGCCCGACCCGGGTCTGCGGAACTGAACGTGGTGGTCTTCGCCAGCGCGACCAGGCCGGACGAGACGTGGGGGTCGATCGACGTTGGAGAGTGGTCCTCGACCATAGCCGTGACCGTCGAGAGCATGCGCCGGGTGCATGCGGCCCTGGGTGAGGTGCTGAGCGTCGCCGAGGCATGAGAAGAAGAAGGGGCGGTTCCGCATGATCTGCGGGACCGCCCCTCGTGTGCTGGAACGGGTTAGGCCCGCGCCTTGCGTCTGCGGGCGTTCGTGACCGTGAGGACGGCTCCTGCCCCCAGTGTGGCCACAGCCCCAGTGGCGAGCAAGACTGTCGCCGTGGCATCGAGCCCCGTGGCGGGGAGCATCTGAACGACGGTGAGGTCGAGCCAGACAGAACCGGAGTCGGCTCCTCGGATCTCGATCTGGTGGGCGCCGGTCGGGACGCTGGCGGGGATGACGACGCTCTGGCTGATCGTCCCGGTGGCGCTGGCTGTTCCAGACCACAGCTGGACGGGCGTGGAGTGAATCCAGATCTGGATCGGCTCGTTCGCTTCGAACCCTGCCCCATTGACGGTCAGGGAGTGGTCTTGCCCGACGGTGGTCTCGGAGAGGCTGCCGGAGGGTTCGGTCGGGGTGGGGCCAGCGGGGACGGTGTAGATGGCTTCGGGGCAGCCGAACCCACCGATCCAGATCTCCGACCCGACGGGCGCGGTGACAGTCGTCGTTCCGGTGTCTCCGGGAGCGATGACGAGCATGCCGAGGTCATCAGGGTTGGTGATCCCGATCGGGTAGTCCATCTCGTACGAGTTCACGTTATAGATGGAGATCGTGATCTTCGTCGCATCACTCGGGTCTTGGGTGAACGTCACCGTCGGAGTGGCCGCGGACAGGTCGATGGTCGAGCCCGCGTCCAGCCAGACCGTGGTGGGTCCGCCTTCCTGGGCGTTGATCGCGGTGAAGGGAATGCTCGACAGATCCCAGTAGGTGTTGGGCAGGCGGGTTGGCACCGTGACCGTCAGGAGCGACCCGTCCGCATTGGTGCTGGTGTCGAGTTCGACGGGGCGGATCTCCCCATCCTTGCCGCACTGCCCCAGCTGGCTCCACGGCGTCGTCCCGACCATGTCATCATTCGGGCCGGTCGTCCACAGGTTCTCCGGACCGGAGATCGTGAAGCTCTGACCGGCGGCGAGGGAGATGGGGTCGGGGTCTGTTCCGTAGTGGTAGTACTGCGGCGGGTCGGAGTCTGGTAGCGGGCCGACGACGACGGCATGAGCATCGGCGGCGGATGCCGCGCTGCCTCCGGCCAAAAGGAGGGCGGCGGTTCCGGCCGCCACGGCGGTGCTGGCGGCGAGCCGGGTGAGGCCGGTTCGGGGGCTGTGGGGCGGTTTCCG
>NZ_JASBSF010000010.1 GCF_030149085.1 Microbacterium sp.
ACATCGACCCCGACATCCGTCGTGAAGGCGTGTAAGGGGAGGTCGAGGGCCGCAGCGGCGTTCGAGATGCGAGCGCCGTCCATGTAGAGCAGCATCCCGCGCTCGTGGACGTGGTCGGCGATCGCCCGGATCTCGGCCGGCGAGTAGAGCGTGCCGAGCTCGCTCGACTGGGTGATGGCGACCACCAGCGGCTGGGCGCGGTGTTCATCACCCCACCCCCAGGCCTCGGTGTCGATCAGCTCGGGTGTGAGCTTTCCGTCGGGAGTCGGGATCGTGAGCAGCTTGATGCCGCCGACCTTCTCGGGTGCTCCGCCCTCGTCGCTGTTGACGTGTGCCGTGGATGCCGCGATCACCGCTCCCCACCGGGGCAGCATCGACTGCAGCGCCGTGACATTCGCGCCCGTGCCGTTGAAGACCGGGAACACCTCGACGCGCTTACCGAAGTGACCAGCGAACACGCCGCGGAGCCGTTCGGTGACCGAGTCCGCGCCGTACGCGGGCTCGTGGTCGACGTTCGCAGCGGTGATCGCCGCGAGTACCTCGGGATGGATGCCGGAGTAGTTGTCGGAAGCGAAGCCGCGGGCGTGGACGGGTGTGCTGGTCACCGTCTCAGCCTACGGTTCGCGCGGACGCGCCCGGTGAGCAGGTCATGCGTCGCCAGCGCGGATGCCGGCCGTCGAGGCGATCACCGGGCGCATCTTCTTCTCGAGCGCCTCGTAGAACATCGACAGCGGGAACTCGTCGTCGAGGACGGCATCCGTGTAGCCCGACAGCGGGCCGGCGAGGACGTCGTCGGGGAGTCCCCGGTTCCACCGCGAGGCGGGGTGCGGCGGAAGCGTCCCGCGAATGAGGCCGTAGGCCGCCAGCCAGTGGACCGGCTTCGGGCGGTCGATCGAGGCCCAGTACAGCTCGTCGATGCGGTCGGCCAGGGCGACGACGGCGTCGGGGACCGCCTCCCAGTCGATCGTCAGGGCGGTGTCTGTCCAGTGGAGCACGCCGCGCTGATGCAGCCAGGCGAACAGGAGCTGTCCGCCGAGCCCGTCGTAGTTGCGCACCCGCGAGCCCGTGATGGCGAAGCGGAAGATGCGGTCGAACACGACGGCGTACTGCACCACTCGCGCGTGCTCGAGGGACTCCTCTTCGGCTGCACTGAGCGTCTCGCCACGGTCGCTGCGGCCGTGGAGTCGGTCATGGATCCGCACGCTCTCGCGAAACGCCGTGAGGTCGCAGCGCAGCTCTTCGAGCGCGTACAGGAAGTACGGCATCCGCTGCTTGATCATGAACGGGTCGAAGGGTAGATCTCCGCGCATGTGCGTGCGGTCGTGGATGAGGTCCCACATGACGAACGTGCGCTCCGCGAGGGCGGCGTCATCGAGCATCCGCGCGGCATCGGCAGGGAGCTCGAGCTTGGTGATCTCGGCGGCAGCGCGCACCACCCGGCGGTAGCGGGCTGCCTCACGGTCCTGGAAGATCCCACCCCACGTGAAGGTCGGGATCTCGCGCATTGCCACGGTCTCGGGAAAAAGCACAGCCGAGTTCGTGTCGTAGCCCGAGGTGAAGTCGATCAGGCGGAGCGAGACGAACAGGGCGTTGCCGTAGTCAGTGCTCTCGAGTTCGGCGATGAACGCGGGCCAAATGGCCTCGACCAGCACAGCCTCGACGTGGCGCTGCCTCGACCCGTTCTGCGTGTACATCGGGAAGACGACGAGGTGACGGATGCCGTCGACGCGATGCTGCTGTGGCTGGAACTCCACGAGCGAGTCGAGGAAGTCCGGGATGCCGAAGTTGCTCTCGCTCCAGCGGCGGAAGTCGCCGGTCAGTGCGGTGAGGTAGGCAGCATCATGCGCGAAGGCGGGTGCCAGCTCATCAATGGCGCGCACGATCGTTGCAACGTTCTCGCGGGCGGCGGCGTGATGCGCGGCATCCGGAATCGAGCCGTCGGCGACCTGCAGCGGATGCAACGCTTCGGCTGCGGTCTTCAGCTCGCGCCAGGCCGGCCAGGTTTCGATCGACGCGGCCAGCTCGGGAGGAGCGAGGGGTGCGGGGGACGACAGGGTCGACATGAGGCCTCCGAACGGTTGGTCCTGACGATCCTAGATACTTCTCCGCATTCTCTGCCTGTGCGCAGGAATATTTCCGGTTTCGGAGGGTTGCGACGGCTAGTGTTGCCACTATGGTTGCGGAATCACTTCCCCCACGTCTGGATGACGACACCGATGCCCGCATCCTGCGCGCACTATCCGCTGATGCGCGTGCGACCCTCGCAGACCTTTCGGCGGCCATCGGACTGTCGGTGTCCGCGGTGCAAGCGCGGGTGCGCCGGCTGGAGAGCCGCGGCATCATCACGGGATACCGGGTCGTCGTCGATCCCGAGGCTGCCGGCAAGCCGCTCGCCGCCTTCGTCGAGATCACGCCACTCGACCCAGCTCAACCCGACACGGCACCCGAGATGCTCGCTCACCTGGAGGAGATCGAGGCGTGTCACTCCGTCGCCGGTGCGGCGAGCTACCTGCTGCTCGTGCGGGTCGCGACGCCCCGCCACCTCGAGTCCCTGCTTCGCGACATTCGGTTGGCCGCCAATGTCAGTACGCGAACGACCGTGGTGCTGCAGACCTTCTACGAGCATCGTCCGATCGCGCCGGCAGCCCGAGGCTGACGGGCGCGACATGCTCGACGCGAGAGGGGATGCCGGACCGACCGAGCGCCCTCGGCCGGTCCGGCGGGGACTACTGGCCGCCCTCAGTGAGCGTGACCTCGATCGGGGTGTACGTCGCTGAGACGTCGTACCCTTCCTCGACGAGCTCCGCGAGAGCTTGCTCGATGTACTCGTTGGAGTACGCCGACGCCGGCGGCTCAGCCGTGATGAGGTTCAGTCCGTCCTGGTTGACCGCCGAGAGGGCGCCGGCGACAGTCTTGTCCCAGGCTGCCGGGTCCATCACGCCGAACTCCGAACCGTTCCAGATGAGCTTGTTGACCTCGTTCATCATCCACTCCTGGTGAACAGGTCCGACCGGGAAGGCAGCTTCTGCGTTGATCGCGTAGTCGTAGGTGATCGCGGCAGCCTCGACGGGATTGTCGCGAGCGTAGATCCAGCCCTTCGCGATGGCCTTCAGGAACCGCACTGCCGCGTCGGCGTATGCCGGGTCGGACGCGAGGCGCTCGGTGTCTGCCCAGATCGCGTCCTGCAGCATCGCGCCCTCGGTCTCCTCGTACGAGATGACGTTCAGATCGTCGAGTGTGTACAGCTCGCCTGTCTCAGGGTTGACGGTCTCGAGCACCTGCGCGAGCTCGTTGTAGGTCATCGCCTGGGCCGCGTCCACATCGCCATCCAACAGCGCGTTCATGCTGAAGTCCTGCGTCGTGATCGACACCGTCGTGGAGTCGAGGTCATCGGCTGCCATCGCCGCGAAGATCTCCCACTCGTTGCCAAAGCCCCACGAGCCGATGCGCTTACCTTCGAAGTCGGCAACCTCGGTGATACCCGAGTCGGCCCAGGAGACCTGCGTCGTGCCGGATTCCTGGTAGACCTGCGCGATGTCGGTGAGTTCGACGCCGGTGGCCTCGAGGCTGCCGAGCACCTTCGGAACCCAGGCGATCGCGAAGTCGACGTCTCCCGCGATCAGGGCGTCCTGGGGGACGATGTCGCCGCCGGACGGGATGATCTCGACATTGTCGAAGCCCTCCTCCTCGAAGTAGCCCTGGTCGAGGGCGACGTAGTAGCCGGCGAACTGCGCCTGCGGGAGCCACTGCAGCTGCAGGCTGACGGTGGTGAGCGGTTCGAACTCACCGCTGTCTTCTGTCGTGGCTGGATCGGACGAGCCCGCGCACGCCGCCAGTGTGAGCGCGGCGACGGTGAGGGTGGATGCGGCGACAAGGCCGCGTCTGGTGCTGTGTCTCACGGTGTTCCCTTCTTCGGTGGGGGTGCTCTCTCGGTGGTGCGGGTGGTGCTCGATGCCGGTCAGGCCGGCATCCTTCGGGTCGCCAAGCGCTCCAAGAGCGAGGTGACCAGGAAGAAGACGAGGCCGATGATGATGCCGCCGAGGACGAACGCCCACGCCAGGGCCGCGCGCCCCGATTTCGCGTACGTCGCGATCGCGGTTCCGATGCCGTCGGCTGGCCCACCGAAGTACTCGGCCACGAGTGCCGCGATGACCGCGAGGGAGCTTGCGATACGCAAGCCCGTCATGAGGTACGGCAGGGCTGTCGGCAGGGTCAGCAGTCGGAAGGTCTGCCCGGGCGTTGCCGCCGAGGCCCGGAACAGGTCTCGGTGCACGGGCCGGCTCTGGCGCAGCCCGCGCAGCACATTGATGAAGACGGGGATGAACGCGGCAAGCCCCGCCACGGCCTGCCTGCCGAACTGGCTGGATGCTCCGAACATCGTGTTGAGCACGGGGGTGATCGCGACGATCGGAATGACCGCGAGGGCTGCAACGATCGGCGCAAGCATCCCGTCGAACTGTCGGATCGCCGCGGCCAGCGCCGCCAGCGCGATCGCGATGAGCGAGCCGACGAAGAGTCCGATCAGGGCGTTGGTGGCGGTGACCACCATCGCCTCCGTGATGATGTCGGCGTGTGCGATGAACTCTTGCACGATCGCGACCGGGCTCGGCAGCATCCGGGGCGCTGCAGCTGCCACATCCACATAGAGAATCCAGGCGGCAAGGCCGAGGATCCCGACACCGACGGGTGCAGCGATCCGTGCCCACCCCGGCAGGGGGCGGGCCGACATCGTCGTGTCGCGCAGACTCATCTCTCGTTCGCTCTCTCGACCTTGGCGCCGTGGAGGGCCTCCCGCACCGCCGTGACGCGCTCGAAGTACGCGGGTGACTCGCGGAGGTCCTCGCCTCGCGTCGAGTCCAGCCCGATGGGGACGATCTCGGTGATGCGGCCGGGCCGGGGACTCATGACAACGACCCGATCCGAAAGGAAGACGGCCTCGGGGATCGAGTGCGTGACGAACACGACGGCAGCGCCCGTCTCGCCGGCGATGCGCGTGAGTTCGGACTGCAGGTACTCGCGCGTCATCTCATCGAGCGCTCCGAACGGTTCGTCCATCAGCAGAAGCTTCGGACGTGCCGCCAGCGCCCGCGCGATGGCGACACGCTGCTGCATGCCCCCGGAGAGTTGGTCGGGGTAGCGGTCGATGAAATCCGAGAGTCCGACCAGGTCGGCTAGCTCCCGCACCCTCGCGTCGCGCGAGGACTTCACGGTGCCGTGCAACTCGAGGGGGAGCGCGATATTGCCCGCTACCGTGCGCCACGGCAGGAGCCCCGCCTGCTGGAAGGCGATGCCGTAGTCCTGATCGACTCGGGCCTGGTGTGCTGGTTTTCCGAAGATCTGCAGCTCGCCCGTGGTCGCGACATCCAGGTCAGCGATCAGGCGCAGCAGGGTCGACTTACCGCATCCTGATGGTCCGATGAGCGAGACGAACTCGCCCGCGGCGACCTCCAGGTCCACGTCGGTGAGCGCGGTGACGTCCGCGCTCGCGGTAGGAAACACCTTGCCTATTCCTCGCGCCTGCACGGCGAGGCTGTCGGGGGCGGTCGTTTCGGGGCTCATGCGGTGGCCTCTCCTCGTCGGTAGCGGTGCAGACCCACGCCGATCAGCGCGACGGAGCCGGCAGCGATCAAGCCCAGCGCGACCGAGCCGAAGATGGGCCCCCACGGGGCGGCAGGGTCGCTGGATGCTTGACCGGCGAGCTGGATCAGCATCCGCCCGATGCCGCCGCGCATGCCGATCGAGACCTCCGCGACGACGACCCCGAGTACGGCGTTGGCAGCCGCGAGGCGCAACGCGGGAAGCAGATGGGGGACCGCTGCAGGAAGGCGCAGGTGACGGAGGGTCGCCCAATAGCCGACGGCGTAGGTGCGCATCAGGTCGACGTGGATGCGGTCGGGCGCTTCCAGGCCCCGCAGAGCCCCGATGGCAACGGGAAAGAATGCAAGATACGACGCGATGACGGCTACCGAGAGCCACTGCGGCCAACTCGTTCCGCCGCGATCGATCTGGTTGCCGATCGCGTTGATGACGGGCGCGAACGCGATGAGGGGGACCGTTTGGCTCACGACGATCCACGGCAGCAGGCCCCACTCAAGAAGCTGCCACCGTTGCATGACAAGAGCCAGCGCTCCGCCGACGGCGACGCCGAGCACCCACCCGACTGCGGCGATCCCGAGGGTGGTGAACGCGGCGATCGCGACGGTGGCGATCAGGGGCGGTGTGTCGCCGCCGCTGGTCGGGGCGAAAAGTCGCGCGACCATGTCCCACACGTGGGGCATCGCGCGATCGTGGGTGCGCGGCAGGATCATGAATCCAGAGCCGGTTTGCCCCTCGACAGCGCCGATCGTGACGCCGTCAGCGGGCCCGAGGAACTTGTACCCCTCCCACAGCAGGATGATCGCAAGAACGCCGAGGATGCCCCACCCGAGCCCCTCGATTCGTCCCCGCATGTCAGGTCGCCTCATTCGGCCGCGTCTATCTGATCCTGCCGGGCCGTCACGACTTGGCCGTGACCTTCTCGCGCAGGGCCGGGATCACGGTCTCGCCGTAGACGCGGAGCGTCTCCTCTTTGTTGTCGTGCTGCAGGTACCCCGCGAACTGGGTGACGCCGAGTGCCCGCAGCGCCTCGAGTTTGGCGATGTGCTCCTCGGCGGTGCCGAGGACGCAGAACCGATCGACGATCTCGTCGGGAACGAAGTCCACGTGGTCGTTGTGGCTCTTGCCATGTGAGTTGTAGTCGTAGCCGGTGCGGCCGGCGATGTAATCGGTGAGTGCCTGCGGCACAGTGCCATCAGTGCCGTACTTCGCGACGATGTCGGCGACATGGTTGCCGACCATCCCGCCAAACCAGCGGCACTGGTCGCGCATGTGCTCCCAGTCATCACCGATGTACATAGGAGCGGCGACACAGAAGGCGATCGACTCCGGGTCGCGGCCAGCTGCAGCGGCGGCATCCTTCACCGTCTGGATCATCCAGGCGGCGATGTCGAGGTCGGCAAGCTGCAGGATGAACCCGTCGGCGACTTCGCCGGTGAGCTTCAGCGCGAGTGGACCGTAGGCGGCGACCCAGACATCCAACTCCGACCCGGCGCTCCACGGGAACTGCAGCGTCGCGCCGTTGTACTCGACAGCGCGGGAGTTGGCGAGCTCCCGGATGACGTGGATCGACTCCCGCAGTTCCTTCAGCGTCGAGGGCTTGCCATTCGTCACCCGAACCGCCGAGTCACCGCGGCCGATGCCGCAGATTGTGCGGTTGCCGTACATCTCGTTGAGCGTCGCGAACACGGATGCCGTGACAGTCCAGTCGCGCGTCGCGGGGTTCGTGACGAAAGGGCCTACCGTGACCTTGCGCGTCTCAGCGAGGATCGCCGAGTAGATGACATACGGCTCTTCCCACAGCAGGTGCGAGTCGAAGGTCCACACGTGGCTGAACCCGTGGGCCTCGGCGAGCTTGGAGAGCTGGATCACCCGCGAGGCGGGGGGATTGGTCTGCAGGACGACGCCGAAATCCATGAGTTACCCCTGTTCCCGGTCGTTGAGTGAGCGAAGCGAAACGAAACGCATGATCACACCAGGTACTGGCTGAGGCCGCGCTTGACGAAGCTGCCGTCGCCCTTGCGGCCGAGGTACTGGCCGTCATCGACGATGACCTTGCCCTTGGAGATCACGGTGTCGACGTGCCCATCGATCTCGAACCCCTCCCACGCGGAGTGGTCCATGTTCATGTGGTGGGTCTTGTTCAGGCCGATGGAGGTGTGGCCGTTCGGGTCGTAGACGACGATGTCGGCATCCGCGCCGGGCTGGATGACGCCCTTCTTGCCGTACATCCCGAACATGCGCGCGGGTGTCGTGCTGGTCAGCTCGACCCAGCGTTCGAGGGTGATCTCCCCGGTGACGACGCCCTGGTACATGAGGTCCATGCGGTGCTCAACAGAGCCGATGCCGTTGGGGATCTTGCGGAAGTCCTCCAGGCCCAGGGTCTTCTGATCCTTCATGCAGAACGGGCAGTGATCGGTGGAGACCATTTGCAGGTCGGTGGTGCGCAGGGCCTGCCACATGTGGTCCTGGTGGCCTTCGGCGCGGGAGCGCAGCGGCGTCGAGCACACCCACTTGGC
>NZ_JASBSF010000011.1 GCF_030149085.1 Microbacterium sp.
CAGCGCACCCCGAACTATCGTGAGACACGTCGAGGTCCTCGGTTGGAGCAGCAGTTGGCGCTACTGATCCTCGGGGACCTCGACCCCTACCCGCCGAACCTCACCCGGCGAGCCTCACCCCCACCGAATGTCCGAAGAGCCCGTTTGCCAAGCCGCACGATAATTCGCATGTCACCGTATAAACGTTCAGCAAAGACGTGCGCCTCTGCGCGGTGAGAGAGTCGGCCGCGATACTGCCAATAGACTAGATCAAGCGCATATTCTGGGTCTAAGTAGATGCATGTAATTGAGGCTTGGGGCACCGGGACCACATGGAATACAGTCTCTGCGGGGAGAACTGTAATGTCACCGGTGTGCGCAAGGGTTTCATAGTTGTCAACCAACACGCGTAAGCTACCGCTTCGGACCGCAACAATCTTGATTTCACGGTATGCGGTTCTCTCGGTTGCTGATTTCAGGACATGATGCCGGGCCATGAGTGGAACTCTCGTTTCCACCAGTAAAACGTCCTTGCTCCGAGGTGAACTCTTCACCTGTGTCGGCCACGGCGATAGTGTGGGAATCGCACTAGATGGTTAGAGATAGGAAATTCCTACCCGCCCGACGCCTACCGCTATTGGTTCTCTCCTATGTTATTTCTATGCATTGAACATGCAGACTGTATTGCGGTAATAACACTTTTGAGTAACCTTGACTAGCGTCCGGTTTCATGTTGCAAGTGCTCTTCTCGCTCTGCTGAGGCGTGATCTGCTGCGGCATCAAAAGGTGTCATATCGGTTTCCTGGCGTACCGATCCGACTTCGATTTCCTTGCCTTTGAAGAATCCTGGGTTTATGAGGGAGTAGATCACCATTAGTATGATGCCGCCGCCGATAATGGCGACGCCGGCGACGAAGACGACTCCGACGCCGCCATCGGTAGAGCCGTCGGGGAGGGTGGTGCTGAAAAGCATGTTCCCGGACCCGAAGTCCGGGTCGGTGGCGGAGTCGTAAAGCGTCTTGACGAACATGACGACGAGCGCGATACCGCCGAGGAGCGGGAGAAGGAAGCGTCGGAAGAAGTTCCCGATGCTAGCGAACCAGGTGCCGCGGAAGTACCAGAACGCTGCCAAGCCGGTGATGCCGTAGTAGAAGCAGACCATGATGCCCATCGCGGTGATGGTGTCCCAGAGGGCGTCCTCGGAAACGAGGCGCATCAGCACGTAGAAGGTGACAGAGGCGACCGCCGCCCACACCGTCGCGGCGCCGGGTGTCTGGTACTTGGAGAGCTTGCCGAGGGTTTTCGGCACGGCCCCGTAATGTGACATCGCTTGCAAGGTCCGGGAGGGGGACACGAGCGTCGCCTGGAGCGCCGAGGCGGAGCTCGCGAAGACGGCGAGCGACATGATCAGTGCGAATGGTCCCATTACCTCGGGGGCGAGGGCGGCGAACAGCGCTTCTTGGATGTCCGGATTTCCGGCCCCGAGCCCTGTCGTGCCGATGCCGGTGTAGCTGAGCAGCACGATTGTGACGGTGAGGTAGGTGATCACGATCATGGCGATGGTGAGCAGTGCGGCCCGTCCGGGAGTGCGGCGGGGATCTTTGGTCTCCTCGTTCATCGTGAGGATGACGTCCCAGCCCCAGAACATGAAGATCGACAGCGAGAGGCCGGCCATGAGTGCGCTGAAGCTAAACCCGTCGGATCCGAGGAGCGCGGGGTTGAACCATTCCAGACTCACCGGGGTGTAGTCGTAGGCTTCGCCGTTCGCGATCTTGGCGACCGCTGCGATCACGAACCAGGCGAGGGCTATGGCCTGCAAGCCCACAAGCGCGTATTGAACGCGCTTGGTCTCCTCGACGCCTCGATACGAGATGTACGCGGCGATCCCCGTTAGGATCGCGATGACCGGGATGTTGACCCAGAGATTGCCCGTGAGGTCGGCGATGTCGGGGTTCTCGAACATCTGCGACAGCGCGATGAACAAGAAATCCACGGCGACCGCGGCGAGGTTCGACAGTACCAGGGCGGTCGACGCGACGAGCCCCCACCCGGCGAGCCAGCCGATCCACGGCCCGAACGCACGCGACGACCAGGTGAACGTGGAGCCCGAGTCCGGCATCGAGGAGTTGAGCTCACGGTAGCCCATGAGCACGAACATCATCGGGATGCATCCGATGAGCAGGATGAACGGGGTCTGCAGGCCGGCGACCGAGATCGTCGGCCCGATCCCGGATGTCATGGTGTAAGCCGGGGCGATGCTCGCGATTCCGATGATCGCCCCGGCGAAGGCGCCGATCTTCCCTTTCTGGAGGCCCTTGAGCGTCAGGCTCTTGGTGGTCGCGGCGGGCTCGCGCTGTGTGGTGGTCACTGTGCTGCGCCGTCCGCCTCAAGGATGCGGGCGGCGGTGTCCTGCCCGATGCGGACGGCGCCGTCGACGTGCTGGTAGCCGAAACCTTGGATGTCGGAGCTGGCGAAGAAGATCGGGCCGACGGGCTGGTTCTGGGTCGCACCCCAGCGGCTCAGGCCGCCGAGATCGTAACTGGTGCCGTACGCGCCCCGGGTCCACTCCTCGGCGCCGAAATCGGAGAGGTAGAACGCGAGCGGGTTGCGCGCCTCGTCGCCGAGATACTCGGCGAGGGAGTTCAGGATCGTCTCGCGGCGCTCATCTTCGGGCAGCGCCCAGACCTTCTCCGCGTCGTGCTCCACGATGAATCCGACGAGAGTGCCGCGCTCGTCGCGGTGGTTCGTGTTGTCGTAGATGTCCTGGACTACGTTGTAGTAGCCGAACCCGGTGCCGGAGAGGCCCTGCTCGCGCCAGAATGGGCGGTCATAGGAAGCGTGGACCTTGATGACGAGGCCCATCGAGTGGTGCTGGTGCGCGATTTGCTGGATGCGGGGGAGGGCCGGAACGTACTGGATGCGGGAGTACAAGTTCGGCGGTACCGCGAGGATCGCGTGGCGGGCGCTCACGCGGAGGTGGTCGGTGATCGCGGTGACCGTGGCGGGGGCGCCTTCGGCGGTGTCCTCCCAGTGCAATTCGCGCACCGGGTTGTCGAGGAAGACATTTTCGGAGCCGAGTTCTTCGGCAATGCGGATGGAGACGCTCTGCATGCCGCCGACGACGCGCTTGTCGAGGAGGATGTCTTCGTCCACGAGGTTCTCGAACGACCCGGCCGAGGCGCCGAAGAAGATAGCCTGCAGCAGGGAGAACGAGTGCTTTGGCTTGGTGAGCATCGCCCCCGAGATGAAGTTGCCGATGATGAGGCGCGCCTCGGCGTCGTCGCTCTGGGCGCGCAGCCAGGCGTCGAAGGTGATCTCGTCGTACTCGGCGGCGCGGGGGTGCTCCCACGGGGCGGCTGGGTCGACTTCGAGGGAGAGTCGGGTGAGTTCTGCGCGGAGCTTGCGCATTTCCTCGAGGGTCTCCGGCTTGACGGGGAAGTCGCCGGTGAAACGGTGGCGGTTGCCCTCCTTGTCGATGAACACCGAATCGCCGTCGCGGTGGCGCTGGAAGAGTTCGAGTCCGAGTTCCGCCGCGAGATCCTGGATCGCGGTTTGTTCGGGCGCGATCCACTGGCCGCCGATCTCGAGGAAGGAGCCGTCGATCGTGTCCGACCATGTGCGGCCGCCGACGCGGTCGCGCGCTTCGAGCACGGCGACTGTCTTCCCGGTTTGGCTCAGGCGCCGCGCCGCGGTGAGTCCCGCGGGACCGGCGCCGATGATGACGACGTCGCGAGTGATTTCCTGCATGGTGCTTCTCCTTCTCAAGGGGTTCTCATGAAT
This sequence comes from Microbacterium sp., assembly GCF_030149085.1. Lineage (GTDB taxonomy): Bacteria > Actinomycetota > Actinomycetes > Actinomycetales > Microbacteriaceae > Microbacterium. The sequence continues at coordinate 3,760 of NZ_JASBSF010000011.1, forward strand.
ATGGCGAACTGTGCTCCCGGCGCGTGCGCGATGCGCAGCGGCAGGAGCCCCGGTCCGCCCGTGTGGTCAGTGGTCGAGCGCGCGGTAGTGAGCGGCGAGGCTGAACCGGCCGGGGTCGTAGAGTTCGCTGGCGCCTGCGTGGATCAGGTCAGCGGCGATACGGCCGAGGGCGGGCGCGAACTTGAAGCCCCGTCCCGACAGCCCGGACACGACGACGCGGCTGCCGTCGGGCGAGGCGTCGATAATCGGGGTGAGATCGGCCGTGTAGCTGTCCGGGTGGATGCTGTGGCGCACCGGCTCCGGGTGCAGGCCCGGAAAGTACCAGGTCGCCAGCTCGGAGGTCTGCGCGAGCTCAGTCCGGGTGTGCTCACGCTGCAGCTGCGCGACGTCGTCGACGAGCGGCCAGTCCGGGAACGCGGCACGGCTGATCTTCACGGCGTAGCCTTCGAGGCTCGGGGCGCCGAACAGGTGGGTGGTTCCGCGGTCCCGCACGAAGACGGGGAACCGCTCGGGAAGGAACTGGTCTACGCGTTTCGGCATGAACCACGTGAGCGGCACACTCTTCACCTTCGTGAACGTCTTCAACTCAGGGAGGATCTGCTGGCTCCAGGGGCCGGCGGCGATGACAACCTTCTCGGCGAGAATGTCGCCGCGGGTGGTGCTCACTAGGTGCCTCCCGTGCTGCTCGTCGATGCCGAGCACCCGAGTGTCGTCCCAGATCTCGGCACCTCCGCGCTCGGCGAGTGATGCTGCGGTGAGAATGGCGCGCTCGGGGCGCAGGCCGCCGCCGCCGAGATCGAGGATCGCCTCGTCGCCATCGTCAAAGTCGTGCTGCGGGAACCTACGTCGCAGCTCGCGTCCCACCAGATGCTCGTGGGGGAGGACGAAGCGCTCGGCGGCCTCGAGGGTTCCAGCGATCTTCGGAGAAGCGCCGGGGGCGATCGTGAGCGCTCCGACCTGCAAGTAGATGCTCTGCCCCGATTCTCGCTCGAGTTCTCGCCACAGCTGCTGCGCCCGGACGAGCAACGGAGTATAGTGCTCGCCCTCGTAGGCTGCGGTGCGGAACAGGCGGGACTCCCCGGCGTACGCGCCGTACGCGTGCGCGACGCCGTACTGCTCGATGCCGATGATGCGTCCGGGCACCAGCTTCGACAGCTGCCAGGCGGCCATGGCACCCACGGTGCCCATCCCGATGACGGCGACGGACGCCTGCTCAGTGCAGGACATCGATTCTCCTCGTGCGGCACGGCACCGTGCAGCCGTTGTGAAATTAGCTGGTGACCTCAGTGTTCCAGCTCCGGGGAACGAATCGAAGAGTCCCTCGATACCAGTTCTCACTAGATTCATGCGCTATTAGTCTGAATAAAAGCGGTTCTTTTGCGTTCTGGAAAGGCGCTTGACCCCTGATCTTGGACACGCTGATTCCAGCACGATGCTGGGGAAGCGAGAATCCAAGGGATGGCTAGGAAGAACTACACGGACGAGTTCCGGCAGCGGGCGGTGGACTTGTATGAGTCCACGCCGGGTGCGAC
>NZ_JASBSF010000016.1 GCF_030149085.1 Microbacterium sp.
TCGATCGCGCCGGAACCGTGGTGGCAACCGCCCAGCGCGAACACGAGCAGATCTTTCCTCGTGCCGGGTGGGTCGAACACGACCCCATGGAGATCTGGACCAACACCGAGTGGGTGATTTCCGGCGTTCTCAGCAAGGCCCATCTGCAGGCATCCGGTATCGCCGCCGTCGGTGTCACGAACCAGCGCGAGACTGCGATCGTGTGGGACCGCCGCTCGGGCCAGCCCATCTTCAACGCGATCGTGTGGCAGGACACCCGCACGCAGCCCTGGCTCGATGCCCTTGCCCGTGACGGCGTCGGCGACCGGGTTACCGAGGTGACGGGTCTTCCGCTTGCCACCTACTTCTCGGCATCCAAGGTCGCCTGGATCCTCGATCACGTGCCGGGGGCTCGGGCGGATGCCGAAGCCGGCCATCTGCTGTTCGGTACCCCCGATTCGTGGGTGGTCTGGAACCTCACCGGCGGCACCAGCGGCGGGGCGCACGTGACCGATGTCACCAACGCGAGCCGCACGCTGCTCATGGATCTGCAGACCCTCGACTGGTCGGACGAGATGCTCGCCCTGTGGAACATTCCGCGCGCGATGATGCCCGAGATCCGGTCGTCGTCGGATGTCGTGGGCGAACTCGCGCTGCCGGGCACCGCCCGCGAACTGCCGATCGCCGGCATCCTCGGTGATCAGCAGGCCGCGACCTTCGGGCAGGCTGCCTTCGGCGTGGGCGATTCGAAGAACACGTACGGTACCGGCAACTTCCTGCTGGTGGGCACCGGGACCGAGATCGTCCGGTCTCGTCACGGACTCATCACCACCGTCGCCTATCGGCTGGGGGATGGTCCCGCGCACTATGCGCTGGAAGGCTCGATCGCCGTCACCGGATCGCTCGTGCAGTGGCTGCGCGACAACCTCGGGATCATCGATCGCGCACAGGATGTCGAAACCCTCGCGATGACCGTCGAGAACGCGGGCGGGTCATACTTCGTGCCAGCCTTCTCGGGCCTGTTCGCTCCCTACTGGCGACCGGATGCCCGCGGTGCGATCGTCGGCCTCACCCGGTACGTGACACGCGCCCACATCGCCCGCGCCGCTCTCGAGTCGACGGCCTTCCAGACCCGGGACGTGATCGAGGCTGTCGTCGGGGATGCCGGCCGCGATCTCTCGGAACTGCGCGTCGACGGGGGAATGACGAAGAACGATCTGCTCATGCAGTTCCAGGCCGACATCCTCGGCATCCCCGTCGTACGCCCGCGCGTGGTCGAGACGACGGCGCTCGGCGCCGCCTACGCGGCAGGACTTGCAGTCGGCATCTGGTCGGGACTCGACGAACTGCGCGAGCACTGGCAGGTCGATCGCCGGTTCGAGCCGCAGATGTCGGACGAGGAACGCGCTCGCCGGTACCGGCTGTGGAAGAAGGCCGTCACCAAGTCTCTTGATTGGGTGGATGACGACGCCCGGACGCTGATGGATACGCTCGGCGACTGATTGGTTCGCGTGGCCCCGCGCTGGGCAGTTCGCTTCGCTCCTGCGCTACTTGAGGAGGCGGGAGAGGCGGCGATCGGCTAGCAGTTTGCCGGCGGTCTGGCACGTGGGGCAGTACTCGAGGGAGTTGTCGGCGAAGAAGACGCTGCGCACCTCGTCGCCACAGACCGGGCACGTCTCGCCCCGGCGGCCGTGCACCCGCATCCCGCGTCGTTTGGCGTCCTTGAGTTCGGCAGGGGGTTTGCCGGATGCTGTCGCGATCGCTTCCGCGAGCGTTTGGTGCATCGCGGCGTAGAGCGTGTCGACATCGGCATCTGTCAGGGTCGCTGCCAGGGCGTACGGTGACATCCGCGCCGCGTGCAGAATCTCATCGGAGTAGGCGTTGCCGATCCCGGCGATGATCGCCTGATCGCGCAGAACGCCTTTGATCTGGGTGCGGCGTCCCTTGAGCAGCGCGGCGAGAGCGTCACGATCGAATCCCGGACCGAGCGGATCAGGGCCGAGCCTCTCGATGCCTGGCACGTCTGCGGGATTCCGGGCGGCGTACACGGCGAGGGACTTCTTCGTGCCGGCCTCAGTGAGATCGAACCCTGAGCCGTCCGAGAACGCGATGCGGAGGGCGATGGGGGTTTTGCCGGGGCGGATGATCGTGCTCGGCAGTTCGTCGTACCAGCGGAGCCACCCGGCCTTCGCGAGGTGGAAGACGAGGTGTAGCGAGGATGCAGGATCCGTACCCGTTTCGATGTCGACGAACTTCCCGTGGCGCGACACCGACACGACCTGCGTGCCGACGAGTGCATCCAGCGGCGGATCGTAGGTCTTGAGCGCCGCGATGTTCGCAACTGTCGCGCGCGTGAGCGTGAGACCCGGCAGGCGTCCGGCAAGGAAGTCGACAAGTCCTTGCACTTCCGGCATCTCGGGCATGGCGACATCCTGTCACGGGGTGGGAAGCGGCGGCAGGCCTCCATCGATGATCGGCCACGCGACCGGCGCGCGATCATCGCCGGGGAGAAGGCCCGCGATCCAGGCGTCGTCCCGCTGCAGGGGGCCGGCGAGTGCCTGGCGGAGCGTTCCTTCGTAGCGGAAGCCGAGCGCTCGGGCCACACGCGCGGATCCGGTGTTGCCCACGACAGCACGCCACTCAATACGCGCCAGCGACATGCCGGCGGATTCAAACCCGACGTCAACGACCGCCCTGGCAGCTTCCGTGAGGAGGTGCCGTCGTCGCGCCCAGGGCGACATCCAGAACCCCAGCTCTGCCGACTCCGGCTCGCGGCGGTACAGCCCGATCATGCCGGCGAGTCGACCGTCGTGACGGATACCCCACGTCGCCTCTCGGCCCTCGGCCCAGTGGAGCTGAACGCGGGGGATGAACTGCTCGGCGTGCTCACGGAGATACGGCGAAGGCACCGTCGTGTAGCGCTGGATCGCGGGGTCTTGGCACGCCTCGAAGATCGCATCCACGTCAGCGTCGGTCGGTGGCGAGAGTTCGCACCGCTCGGTACGCAGCACGATGGCATCCATCGCCCCACCCTATGTGCCGGGCGGGACGTACGTCTCTCGCGGCGACGCCGGCGCCGGCGTAACGTCGCAGGTGCAGCGTCACGGAGCGCTCCGCGCCCCGGCGTCGGAGAAAGGACTCTGAAATGCGTACGTATGTTGTCACCGGATCCGCATCGGGCATCGGCAAGGCAACCGCCGATCTCCTCGTCGAACGGGGCGAGAAGGTCATCGGCGTAGACCTGCGCGATGCCGACATCACCGTCGACCTGACCACTCCGGGCGGCAGAGATCGACTCGTCACCGAGGTGACGCAGCTCTCGGGCGGGACAGTGGATGGTGTCCTCGCCGTCGCGGGTCTTGCGATTCCCGCCCCCGCAACCGTCGGCGTCAACTACTTCGGCATGGTCGCAACGCTGGAAGGTTTGCGTCCACTCCTCGCTCACTCAGACGCACCGCGCGCGGTGGGGGTGTCGTCCATGGCGTCCCTCCAGCCCTCCGATGAGCGCCTCATCGAGCTGGAGCTGTCCGGGGACGAGCAGGCGGCACTCGCGCGGGCGGCAGAGCTGACCGCGGCTCCCGATACTGCAAATCTCATCTACAGTTCGACGAAGGTGGGCTTCTCACGCTGGATTCGCCGCAACGCGGCTACGGCCGAGTGGGCAGGAGCTGGAATTCCCTTGAACGCCGTGGCGCCCGGCGTCATCCTGACACCCATGGTCGCTCCGCTCCTGGAGACCGCCGAGGGGCGGGCGATGATCGAGCAGGCAGTTCCCATGCCGCTCAATGGCTTCGCCGAACCGATCGTCGTCGCACGGCTTCTCGCCTGGCTGGCGGGCCCCGAGAACACGCACCTGTGCGGCCAGGTCGTGTTCGTCGACGGCGGAAGCGACGTTGTGATCCGTGGGGACAGCGTCTGGTGAGCCCTCACGCTGCGCCGCGCAGTCAGGCGCGGCGGAGGAGCCCGATCCGGTCGTATACGTCGCCGAGGGTCGCGCGGGCGACAGACTCAGCCCGTGCGGCGTTGGCGGCCAGGACCCGGTCGAGTTCGGCCGGGTCATCGAGCAGTTCCAGGGCCCGAGCACGCACCGGCTCGAACTCGTTCACAACGACGTCTGCGAGCCCCTTCTTGAAGTCGCCGTAACCGCGGCCCGCGTACTCGTCCTCGATCGCGGGGATCTGCCGACCAGTGAGGGCAGCGTAGATGACGAGCAGGTTC
>NZ_JASBSF010000027.1 GCF_030149085.1 Microbacterium sp.
CACATGCCACGGTGAGGGTGTTTCGTCCATGTCAGACGAGAATCCGCTGATTTCGGCCAAGATCTGACTGCGTCGGTTCGGTGTCGACGCGGCGTGGTGGGATGTGATCATGACGCGCGCGCTCGTGGTGATCGATATGTGCAGCGGGGCTTCGATGACCTCGACTTCTGGGGTCCGACGGCAAATCCCGACTGCGAGGCGAATGTCGCACGACTGATCGACGCTTTCGCGGGGGAGCCGGTGGTTGTCGTACGGCACGACTCTCGGCATCCCGAATCTCCGTTGCATCCATCCAACCCAGGCAACGCGCTGGTTGATGCCGTGGCGAACGCGGATGCCGCGGTGCTGGTGACCAAGAACGTGAACTCTGCGTTCTATGGCGAGCCCGACCTGCATGGGTGTCTGCAGGAGCGGGGGATCGATGAGCTCGTGCTGTGCGGCATCCAGACCAACATGTGCGTTGAAACCACCGCTCGGATGGCGGGGAACCTCGGCTACGACGTGACCGTCGTGCTGGATGCGACGCGCACGTTCGATCTCGAAGAAGAGATCCCGGGGCTCGGTGTCGTGCGCCGGTCGGCGGCTGAGCTCATGGCCGGAACGGCACTCGTGCTGCAGGGTGGCGGCTTCGCGCGTATCGCCACCACTGCCGAGATCATCCCGGCCTGAGGTCTGAACCTTCAACCCTGCCTTCAAGGTTAGAACAAAGTATCTATTCTTGATCGTTATGTCGGAGGGATCCGGTTCTGTCGGATCATTTGGACTGGATCCTCCGACGGAAGAGATAAGCTCCGACGTACCTGAGGTTCAGATGTCGGATGCCTCACGTATCGTGCTCTCATCGCATTGACGCATTAGAACATGCGTTCTAACCTGTGGGAGTGAGGGCGATCATGGGAGCACAGCGCGCGGAGGCCATCGCCGACGTCCGTGACCGGCTGGCCGAGGTGCATCGCCTCCGCGCGAAGGTCGAGCAGGTGCAGGGTCGATCCCTGGATGCTCCGGCCTTGCCGGCCTATCCGGCGCTGTCGCGACTCCTTCCCGGTGGCGGCTTGCGACCCGGGTCGGTGTACACGCTTGCTCCGGGTTCGGCATCCGTCTCGCTCCTGCTCGCCCTGCTCGCGCCGCCTTCGCAGGCGGGCTCCTGGTGCGGGGTCGTCGGGATGCCGCACCTGGGCGCCGAGGCCGCCGAGCGGCTCGGGGTGGATCTGTCGCGGCTCGTGATGATTCCCGACCCGGGCTCGCGGTGGCTCGCGGTGGCGGCGACGGTCGCCGAGGTTCTGCCCGTGGTTGCGGTGCGCCCGCCGGGGCGGGTGTCGGATGCCGATGCCGCCCGATTCGCGGCACGCCTGCGCGATCGAGATGGTGTGCTGCTCGTGCAGGGCCCGTGGCCGCAGGCCGAAGCGTCGCTGTCGGTGAGCGACCCGGGCTGGAGCGGGCTCGGTCGCGGGCACGGATATCTGGATGCGCGAGAGGTCACCGTCACAGTGGCAAGTCGGCGGCTGTCGACCCCCCGACGAGGACCCGTGCTGCTCCCGGCTCCTGGAGGGGTGGTCGACGCTGCTCGAGGGACTTCTCCCGCAGTGCGCGGCGCAAGTGAGCGGGAGGCGTTGTCGGTTCGGGAGGTCTTGTCAGTTCGGGAAGCCCTATCTGTTAGGGAAGCCCTATCTGTTCGGGAAGCCCTATCTGTCCGGGAAGCCGGGTGACATGCCTGCCGACTCATCCCTGCGGGCTCCGACGCGAAGCCTCGTGGTCTGGATGCCGGACTGGCCGGTCGTCGCCCTGACCCGAGACGGGCCGCATCCGCTCGACCCTGCCGACCCGATCGCCGTGATCGAGAAGAATCTCGTTGTCGCCTGTTCTGCCGCGGCACGGCGTGACGGGGTACGCCGGGGATTGCGTCGGCGTGATGCGCAGGCACGCTGCCCGGCCCTTGCGATCGTGTCGTCCGACCCGGTACGCGATCATCGCGCATTCACGCCCGTCGTCGCTCAGCTCGAAGAACGCACGCCGGGGGTGCAGATCATCCGCCCCGGGCTGTGTGCCATCCGTGCCCGCGGCCCCGCCCGCTACTACGGTGGGGAGCCTGCCGCGGCGCGGGTCCTCCTCGAACGGATGCGGGAACTCAGCCTCGTCGATGTACGCATCGGGGTTGCCGACGGTCCGTTCACCGCCGAGCAGGCTGCACGCAGTGCGACCACGGCAGCTGATCCCATCCGCGTCGTGCCGGAGGGAGCGGCATCCGCGTTTCTCGCCCCGCTGTCGGTCGCCGCGCTCGCTGATGCAGACCCGGGATCCGGCATCGTCGACCTGCTCGCACGCCTCGGCATCCAGACCCTGGGCGCGTTCGCCGCGATGCCCGAAGAGCGTGTGCACGAGCGGCTGGGTGAGCGAGGAGTCAGACTCCGGGCGCTGGCCGCAGGCAGCGACTCGCGGCAGATCGAGCCCCGTGAGCCGCCGCCCGAGCTCGCGCGTGAGATCGCTTTCGAACCGCCGCTCGAGCTTGCCGAGCAGGTCGCGTTCGGGGTGCGCCAGAGCGCGGATGCCTTCATCGCGGGTCTCGGGGCGATCGACCTGGTGTGCACCGAGGTGCGCATCGAGCTGGTCGGCGAGCGCGGCGAGCGCAGCGAGCGGGTATGGCTGCATCCGGGGTCGTTCGATGCCGCCGCGATCGTCGACCGGGTGCGTTGGCAACTCGCCGAAGACGCAACCGACCTTCTTACCGGTGTCGGACTCGTGCGGATCTCTCCCGAGGCGGTGGATGCCGCATCCCACCACGTCCCGGCTATTTTCGGCTCGGGTCCCGAAGAGCGGGTGCACCACGCTCTCTCGCGGGTGCAGGCGATGCTCGGTCACCGTGCGGTGGTGACTCCCGCGATCGGGGGCGGGCGCTGGCTCGCCGAGCGACAGGTGTGGGTGCCGTGGGGAGACCGGTTGCCGCGAGATCACCGCACACTCGCCGCTGAGCGTGCTCGCCCCTGGCCGGGGAGCCTCCCCGATCCGCTCCCGGCCACGGTGTTCGCCGATCCGGTCGCGGTCGAGGTGGTGTCGGCATCCGGGGTCACCGTCTCGGTCGATGACCGCGGGCAGCTCACCGGCACACCGACACTCATGATCGAAACCGGGCGTCGCCGGGCGGTAGCGGCGTGGGCAGGGCCGTGGCCGGTCATCGAACGCGCGTGGGATGCGAAACGGGCGCGGCGGGCTCACCGATTCCAGATCGTGGATGCCGACCAGACAGCCTGGCTGCTGGTGTGCGAGCAGGGTGCGTGGCATGCCGAGGGGCGGTACGACTGATGGGATTCAACAACCCGTCGGTGTCGTGGTCGGAGATGGAGCGGTTGCTCAGCGACCGGCGCCGACCGAAGCCTCCACCCGGAGACGGCGGTGATAGTCCTGCGTGGTCGCACAAGCGGGGGCCCTATGTCGCGCCGCCGATCGAGCGACCCGCCGAGACCGTGCCGTATGCCGAGTTGCACGCGCATTCGTCGTTCTCGTTCCTCGATGGGGCATCCTCACCCGAGGATCTCGCCGAAGAGGCCGAGCGGCTCGGGCTCCACGCCCTCGCGATCACCGATCACGACGGGTTTTACGGCATCGTCCGGTTCGCCGAAGCCGCCGAGCAGCTGAGCCTGCAGACGGTGTTCGGTGCCGAGCTTTCGCTTGAGCTGCCGAAGCCGCAGAACGGGGAACCCGACCCGGTGGGCGCCCACCTGCTCGTGCTCGCCCGGGGCGAGGAGGGGTATCACCGGCTCGCCTCCGCCCTCACCCGCGCCCAGCTGCAGGGGGCCGAGA
>NZ_JASBSF010000030.1 GCF_030149085.1 Microbacterium sp.
CGATGCGGCGCGCAGAGATGTGCGGGACGGGGACGAACCCGAGCTCGGTGACGGCCTTGGCCGCAGCTACCCGCATCGGAAGGTCTTCGTTGCCGAGGAAGGTCACGTTGACCTTCGTGCCGGCAGGGATGAGCGGCGCAGCTTCGGTCAAGCCGACGACGTCCTTCTCCTTGCCCGTGATCTCGAGCGAGTATCCCTCGACGAGTCGTCTGGCCGACTCGGTCGTCGTCGATGATTTGGTGTTCGCCATGGCGAGGGGTCCTTTCCGCTGCCAGGAGTGCGTCATTGCAGTACGTGGCGATTTTACCTATGGACATAGGGAATGTCCAGAGGGGTGACAGCGAGGAGGGGATACCGACACGTTGTCAGGTATCCCCTTCTCGGAAGGCGTGATCAGCGCGCTTGGTTTGCGGCTGTCTCGTTCTCGAGGATCTGGAGCTCCCGCGCATCGACCAGCATGCGCTGCAGCAACGCGTTGAGGTTCGTGATCTCTTCGTGCGAGAGGTGGGCGAGAACGATGTCCTGGCCCCTCATCGAGATCGGCAGCATATCGTCGTGCATCTGGACGCCCTCGGTCGTCAGATACATCGGCCGTGATCCCCGCGGGCCGTCCAGCAGAACGATCAGACCGCGGCCCACGAGCGTGTTGACGCTTTTGGAGACCACTGCCTTGTTGACTCCGATGAACTCGGAGACCTCTGTCGCAGAGAATCCGGGGTTGAGCGCTAGGACCGAGATCACGCGCCAGTCGTTGGTGCCGAGGCCGAATCGGCGCCTCAGCTCGTTCGATTCGCGCCACACGAGCGCGTTCGACAGCAGCGCCAGCAGGCGCGGCGTGAAGTTATCGGGGTCGACGGTGTTCTGGAGGGGTTCCCACTGGATGCGTGGATCGAGCCGGTCCATGTGGTCCTTCGCGCGTCGGATGATGTTCGGGTTGGAAGTGACGGTAGTAGACGATCGGGGCCGAGCGAGGAATCTGCCCGGCCCCGATCGAGTGAGGGTAGTTCTCAGTGAGCCATCGCCGCGAGGGCTTCGGGGTCGATGGTTGCGATCGAGCGGGTGTCCTGGAAAGCGCGGATGCCTTCGATACCCTGCTCGCGACCGATGCCGGACTGCTTCATGCCGCCGAACGGTGCGCGCAGGTCAAGGCGGGTCGCGCCGTGGTCGTTGACCCAGACGTACCCGCACTCGAGGGCGCCGCCGACGCGCTGCGCAGCGTCGGGGCTTCCCGTCCACACCGATCCGCACAGGCCCGCCCACGTGTCGTTGGCGAGGCGGATGGCCTCCTCTTCGGTGTCGAAGGGGATGATGGGGATGACGGGGCCGAACTGTTCCATCGTGACCACGCGCAGGCTCGGGTCGGGGTCGACCACGATCGCGGGGCGCATGAAGTTGCCGCCCGCGAGCTCACCGCCGGGGAGTTCGCCGAACTCACGAACATCGGCGCCGGCATCCTTCGCCTCCTGGATGAGCTCTTCGACGAATGCCTTCTGCGCCGAGGAGTGCAGGGGGCCCATCGTGGTGCCCTCGTCCAGGCCGTAGCCGATGACAGCCTTGTTGAGGCGGTCGGACAGACCGTTCACGACCTCGTCGAGGCGTGAGCGGTGCACGTAGACGCGCTTGGCATTCATGCAGATCTGCCCGGTGGTGTCGTAGATCGCCGCGTACAGGCGGTCCAGGTGGGTGTCGTCGATGACGGCATCCTCGAGGAAGATCGCGGCGTCGTTCCCACCGAGCTCGAGCGTGACGCGGGTGAGGGTCTTGGAGGCCATCTCCATCATCCGCTTGCCGCCGTTAACGGAACCGGTGAAGCACACCTTGGCGATATCGGTGTTCTGGATCAGGCCCGACATGTTCTCGTCCTTGCCGGTGACGATGTTCAGCACCCCGGGCGGGAGCTTTTCGGCGACGCGCTGCACGAGCTTCGCGGTGGCAAGCGGCGCGGTCAGCGGCGGCTTGACGATCGCGGTGTTGCCGGCAAGCAGCGCGTGGGGGAGAGCCGCGCCGAGGATCGCGATCGGCCAGTTGAACGGCACGATGATCGTGGTCACGCCCAGCGGCTGGTATGACACCTTCGTGTCGACCGGGATCGCACCAGGAACCGCGGGCAGCGTGTGGTCGGTGTCGACCTCGTCAGCGAGCATGAGCGCGAGGTTCCAGCGGATCTCGAACACGAGCGCGTCAACCCAGGCCTCGAAACGGACCTTGCCGTTTTCCTGCGACAGGATCGCTGCGTCGTCGTCGCGGTCATCCGCGATTCCGGCGATCGCCTCTGCCATCAAACGGGCGCGCTCTTTCGCGCCCAGGGCCGCCCACGCCGGGAAAGCCTCCTTCGCGGCAGCCACCGCGTCCGCGACATCCTGTTGCGAAGCTGCTGCTGCCTCGCCGACAACCGCGCCCGGCTTCCCGGGGTCCGCGATCTTCAGCGTCTCGTCGGTGAACCGCTCGGTTCCCCCGATGAACAGTCCGGTCCGTACACCGGCCTGCGTCAACGTGTCAGACATCCTGCACCTCTCTGTGTGTTGTCTTCCCTGATTCGGATGCCGAAGCACCCGCCCCGCGCCGGGCGGCGCGCGAGTCCATTGTGCAGCGTCACTGGACCCCCCGGGATCCTTTTCTCGGATTGGGGCGACCTCATCGACCGCACTTCGCCCCTCTGCGAAGGGCTGCATTCGGTGTCAGTGAGCGCTGAATCGAGTTTAGGTGCATTCCTGTTTACTTGTAAATGAGTTTGTGTTAGCGTCACTCGCATCGCCCCGGCTGAGCCGGTGGCAACCCGAACGAGAGTCGATGATGACCCCCGCGGTCCGTCGCTCTCCTGTCATCGATGAGGAGGCATGTGATGGGTCGAATGTCCCCTGTAGCGCAGGAGCGTCGGAGCGTCGAGGAACTCGAGGATCTCGCTTTCGAGCTTCGTCAGAAGCTCCTGAACCTGTGCGGTACGTACGAGGGAGCAGTGCACATCGGCGGTGATCTGTCCTCTGCCGACATCTTCACCGTGCTGTTCGAGTACGGACTTAATGTCGACCCCACCAACCTCGCCAATCCGACCCGCGATCGGTTCGTCCTCAGCAAGGGTCACGCCGCTGTCGCGATGTACATCGCGATGGCGATCGATGAGGTACAGCGCGATCGGGTACACGCCCTGGTGATGGATGCCGTCGCAAGCGGCGCCGAGCTGCGCGCGGGCGGCACCTACGAGGACCTGTTCTACCGACCGACAGTGCTCGCGAACACGCCCGCAGAAGCGCCCGCCTACTGCGAAGAAGTCTTCGGACCCGTCGCGTCGGTGGTGAAGTTCTCGACCGACGAGGAGGCCGTGGCGCTCGCGTCGGCGACCGACTACGGCCTGTCCCTCGGCATCGTCACCAAGGACGCGCTCGCGGGGTGGGACCTCGCACAGCAGATCCCGACCGGGATCGTGCACATCAACGATCAGACCGTGAACGACGAGGCCAACACGCCCTTCGGCGGAACCGGAGCATCCGGCACGGGCTCACGCCACGGAGGTGCCCAGGCCAACATCGATGCCTTAACCGAGACTCGGTGGATCACGATGCGCCGAGAGCCGTATCCTGTGCGCCCAGGTCGATCTTCTTCAGGGGGCCGCTGCGGGTGAACCCGGGCATCCCGTCCTCCACGACGAGGAGGCTGAATCCGTCTCGACCGGCGTCGGCATCCGTTCGAGCGACGACGATCACGAAATCGGCGAGGAGACCGTTGGAGATGAAGGTCTTCGCTCCGTTGAGCACGAAGTCGTCACCGTCGGGTCGTGCGGTCGTCGCGATGGATGCCAGGTCTGAGCCGGTTCCGGGCTCTGTCATCGCGATAGCGCCGATCTTCTCGCCAGCCACCAGGGGAGTGAGCCACCTGTCGTTCTGCTCGTCGGAGCCGAAGGCGATGAGGTAGGGCGCGATGAGGTCATTGATGCCGCACAGCGACATCGACACCGCTGTCGCGCCGGCGGTAGCGAGCTCCTCGATCATGATCGCGTTGTAGCGGAAATCGTCGACGTCCCCGCCTCCGTTGCTAGCCGGGGCCGAGATTCCGAGCAGTCCGGTCTCGCCAGCCTTCGCGAAGAGGGTCCGATCGACGCGTCCGGCTTCTGTCCAGGCATCCAGGTGGGGCGACACCTCGCGCTGGACGAACCGGCGAACGGTGTCTCGGAAGTCGGCGTGGGACTCGTCGAAGATCGTGCGGGGTACGGCGACGCTGCTCATGGTGAGGATTGTGGCTGCGTCCTCAAATGATTGTCAAGTTCAACGATTGTGTTCGGCAGCGAATTGCTACAATCGCCGGGTGTCCACCGCAAACGATCAGGCACGAGCGGCAGAGCCCCTTGCCCGCTCGGAGAGATTGTGGCGCACACCGGTTGGGGACGACCTGGCATTTCTGCTGGCTCGCGCTAATGCGGTGTCGGTTTCGCGGGTGAATGCGGCGCTTCAGGCTGTCGATCTGCGGGTTCGCGCGTACTCGGTGCTGGCCATTGCCGCCAACAACGCCCGTCCCTCCCAGCGCGAGCTCTCGGAGTTTCTGCGGCTCGATCCGAGTCCGATCGTCGCTCTCATCGACGAGCTCCAGTCTCGCGGGCTCGTCGAGCGCGAGCCCGACCCCAATGACCGGCGCGCCAACGTCGTCGTAGCGACGCCGGCTGGCCGGGACCTGCTCGCCCGGGCCCAGGAGCTTGCGCGCGAGGTCGAGAGCGAGATGTTCGGTGCTCTCGACGGCTCCGAGCGCGAGGCACTCGCGCACGCGCTGCGCGTGATGGCGGGAGCGGTCGAGGTTACTCCCGACCGCTGAGTGGCGCCCGGCTCCTTACGCGAACTGCCAGCCCGTGTAGGCCTCCGCGAGGTAGGTCTGGCCTGCTTCGGACTCGACGACCGAACGCAGCTCGCCGATCTGGCGGCGGCGATCGAAGTCGGATGCCTCGGGAGTCAGGTGCAGCATGCTCGTCATCCACCAGGAGAAGTGCTGAGCCTTCCAGATGCGCTGCAGGGCCGTCTCGGCGTAAGAATCCAGCAGGCGCTCGTCGCCGTCGTTGAGCAGCGCTCCGAGTGCCCGGTCGAGCAGTACGACGTCGGCGACGGCGAGGTTCATGCCCTTGGCTCCCGTCGGCGGAACGGTGTGGGCGGCATCCCCGACAAGGGCCGCGCGTCCGCGCCGCAGTTCGTAAGCGACGAAGCTGCGGAACCGCAGCACGTCCCGCTGGAAGATGGGCCCGTCCTGCAGCGTCGTGCCGGGAACGCACGATTGCAGGGTCTCCCAGATCTCGGCCTCGCTCATCGCGTTCGGATCGGTCTCCGGATCGCACTGGAAGTACATCCGCTGCACGGTGGCGCTGCGCTGGCTGATGAGAGCGAAGCCGCTTGGGGAGTTGCTGTAGATCAGCTCTTCCGAGCTTGGTGGCGCTTCGCACAGGATGCCGAACCAGGCGAACGGATACTCGCGGAAGTATCCGCCGGTCGACGATCCGGTGACGGCGGCGCGGACCAGGCTGCGGGAGCCGTCACCGCCCACGATGAAGTCGGCCTCAATCTCCAGCGGCGAGCCGTCAGGGTTCGTCGCGAACACGCGGGGTCGATCGGTCTCGATGTCTTCGACACGGTCGACGGTGACACCGAACCGAAGATCCTGCCCGGCAGCCAGGCGTACCGCGATCAGGTCGATGAGCACCTCGTGCTGCGGGAAGAGCCAGACACTGCGACCCGTGAGCGCGGGGAAGTCGATCCGATGCCCCTCGCCCTGGAACCGAAGCTCGATGCCGTCGTGGCGGTTTCCGACAGACTTCACGCGCGGGGAGGCGCCGGTCTCGTCGAGGAGCTGCACGGTGGGGTATTCCAGGATGCCGGCGCGGATCGTCTTCTCGATCTCCTCGCGGGTGCGCTGATCGAGCACGATCGAGTCGATGCCTCGGGCGGCAAGAAGGTGTGACAGCAGCAGCCCGGCGGGGCCGGCGCCGACAATGGCAACCTGAGTGCGGACGGTGGACATGGCGTCTCCTTCGACGGATGCGGGTCTCCGCCGAGTCTGCAACATCAGACCGGTTCGAACCGGCACTTTCCCATTGAACGGGACCAGATCGCGGTCAGAGTCGCTGGCGTCGAAGATCGCTCTCGATCGCTGCGACTGCATCCCGCAGCGCGGCGACTGCCGGCGTCGGGTCGGCATCCCGGGGAAGCACGACGGATAACGCGGCCACGACTTCGCCTTCGTGGCGAAGCGGAACCGCCACACCCGTGGACACCGACTGAATCGATCCGGGCGCGATAGCCACACCGTCGCGTCGGATCCCCGCAATCACGCGCTCGAGTGTCCGCGGGTCGGTGATGGTCTCGCCTGACACGGCGCGCAACGGGCCGCCCAGAACACTCGCGCGCACCGCCGCCGGCGCGTAGGCGAGCAGGACGAGGCCCGACGACGAGGCGTGCAGCGGAAGCCGACCAGCGATGCGGGTGATGTTGGCACCGGCATCCGGATGCGAGAGACGTTCGATGAACAGCGCTTCATCTTTCTCGCGCACGGCGAGCTGCGTGTGCTCGCGGATCGACGCTTGCACCGTCTCCATGTGCGGGAGCGCCGCCGTGCGCAGCCGCAGTGCCGAGGATCCGCGCAGGGCGAGTTCCCACAGGCGCATGCCCAGGCGGATCTGCGCATCCTCGTCCCGATCGAGCAGGCCGGCCGAAACGAGGTCATCCACGATGCGGTGGGCGCTGGAGGACGGGAGCCCCGACCGTCGACCGATCTCGGATGCCGACTGCACGGTCCGTTCGGACGTGAAGGTCTCCAGGACGCGCACGATGCGCTCTGTCATCGAGTCACCGGTGGGCGAGTTCGCCATGGCGACAGCTTGGCATGTGCCGATCGACCACGCAGCCGTCGAGGTTTCCCTGCGGATTCATATCGCCCTGCTCGGTCCGCATCGGCGCCCGCCTCGCTACGCTCGAGGTATGACCCGCGCAGCGATGTACAACGAAGTCGGAGGACCCGAGGTCCTGTTCGTGACCGAGGTCGAAGACCCTTCGCCGGGCGCACGGAAGGTGCTGGTCGCTGTTCAAGCTGCCGGGCTGAACCCCTACGATGCCAAGGCTCGTGGCGGACTCATTCCGTCGGATGCCCCGTTCCCGCGACGGATCGGTGGAGACTTCGCCGGCTCAGTCCTTGCAGCCGGTGAGGGGGCTGCCTACCCGGATGGCACGCCGGTCGCTGTCGGGGATGCCGTCATGGGTCGCGCTGCGGGTGCGATCGCCGAGCAGGTGATCGCGAATGCCGCAGAGATCGCACGGCGGCCCGAGGGGCTCGCGGTCGAGGTGGCGGGTGGCCTGCATGTTGCCGGTCTCACGGCGGTTTCGTGTCTGGCTACGGTGCCGGTCGGCGAGGACGATGTCGTGCTGGTGGGCGGCGCGAGCGGCGCTGTCGGTCTCGTGGCGTCGCAGCTTGCGATCGCCCGCGGCGCGCGGGTGATCGGTTCGGCATCCGTGGCCAACCACGACTTCTTGCGGTCGCTCGGGATCGAGCCGGTTGAGTACGGCGAGGGGCTCGCCGAGCGAGTGCGCCATCTCGGCGAGATCACCGCGGTCATGGACTGCCACGGCCGCGACGCACTGGATGCGGGAATCGAACTTGGCGTCTCGGTCGACCGGATGGTCGCGATCGCCGCCTACGCGGCCCTCGATGAGCTGGGAGTGCACAACGTCGAGCGTGCAGCCCGCACGCCCGAGAACCTGAGGGCCCTCGGCGAAGACATTGCCGCCGGCAGAATCGTCTTCCCCGTCGTGGCGACC
>NZ_JASBSF010000033.1 GCF_030149085.1 Microbacterium sp.
TCTCAACCTCGCGCTCACGCTCAAGGAGGGCGGAAACCTCCTGCTGCTCGACGAGCCGACGAACGACCTCGATGTCGAGACCCTCCAGTCTCTCGAGAACGCTCTGCTCGAGTTCCCGGGATGCGCGGTGGTCATCACCCACGATCGGTGGTTCCTCGATCGCATCGCGACTCACATCCTCGCCTACGAAGGCACCGACGAGAACCCGGATGCCGGGTATTGGTTCGAGGGCAACTTCGAGGCCTACGAGAGGAACAAGCTCGAGCGTCTCGGACCCGATGCTCTGAACCGTGCCAGCTCCACCTACCGCAAGCTGACCCGCGACTGACCGGCGATGAGCGACACGACGGCGTCGGAGACCGGAAGAAGCCGGGTCCACCTGCCGATCCATCTGCGCTGGGGCGATCTCGACGCATTCAACCACGTCAACAACACGTCGATGCTCAAGCTCCTCGAAGAGGCGCGGGTTCGCGCGTTCTGGCGGCCCGGCGCCGGCGAGACCGCGCCACCGACCGCCGTCATGGACTCGAGTCTGCACTCCGGCATCCTGACGCTCATCGCTCGGCAAGAGATCGAGTATCTGCTCCCGGTTCCCTACCAGCGGCATCCGCTCGATGTGCAGCTCTGGTTCGGGAGGCTCGGCGGCTCCAGCATCGACGTGTGCTACGAGGTCTGCAGCCCGCGGGAGACCGCCGGCGAGACCGGTCAGCAGATATACGCGCGTGCGACGACGGTTGTCGTGAAAGTGGATGCCGAAACCGGCAGGCCCCTCCGTTTGAGCGAGATCGAACGAGAGGCCTGGGCGCCTTACGTCGGTGAACCGTTGCACTACGGTCACCGCCGCTGAGGGGGTCAGGCCCGATCGTTCGGCAAGCGGACCGTAATCTCTTGAGCGACGCTCGCTACAAGTATTCCTTCTGAGGAATAGATCCTCCCGGTAGCCAGCCCCCGGCCGCCACGAGCACTCGGAGATTCCTGCACGTAGAGCAACCACTCGTCCACACGCGCGAACCGATGCCACCACATGGCGTGGTCGAGACTCGCAACCTTGAGTCCCGGCGTTGACCAGGCGACGCCGTGTGCGCGAAGCACCGACTCCTGGATCGTCATGTCGCTCAGGTAGGCAAGTGCGGCGCGGTGCAGGTCGGGGTCATCGGGGAACGACCGCCGGGTGCGAAGCCACACCGCCTGGTGGGGGACATGCTCGCCCTCCACGTGCAGATAGATGGGTCCGGGAACGTGTCTCACGTCGAGCGGCCTGTCGGTGAACATGCGCTTGCTCATCGGATGCAGGCCGATCAAGTGATCTTCGAGGTCAGGCAGCTCGTCGGCGTGTGGGATGCCGTCGGGCATGGGCTCCGCGTGTTCCAGACCAGGGCCCTCATCCTGGAACGAGGCGATCATCGAGAAGATCGGCACGCCGTCCTGGTAGGCCTGTGTGCGACGCGTCGAGAACGACCGACCGTCGTGAATACGGTCGACGGCGAACGTGATCCCTGACGAAGAGTCGCCCGGACGCAGGAAGTACCCATGCATCGAGTGGACCGTCCGTCCTGGCGGCAGTGTGCGCGACGCAGCCACGATCGACTGGGAGAGCACCTGGCCGCCGTACACGCGGCCGAGTGGCATGGACTGCGATACGCCCGTGAAGATGTCCTCGGTCGTCCGTGCCCCACTGGAGGACAGGGCAAGCACGGCGAGGAGGGAAGCGACCGGATCCGCCGCCACCACCTCGCCCGGGGTGTTCGTAGCGCCGTCGGTCATCAGATCTCCCGGAAGCTTGCGGGTGCCGCCGCGGTCGCGGCTGGTGGTCCGCTTGGTAGTTTAGGTCGGATGCCCACCCCCCTGAATCTCGCCGATCCCGAGACCGCCGTGGACGCGCAGACCTTTGCCTCTCGCGCAGCGCGCGTCGGAGACGGCGCCGTGCGGTTACGGGCAAGCGGCGGCATCCTCGTCATGTCCTGCGCACCCATTGCGCCACGCGGCATCCTGGATACAGCGCCGACCATTCTGGGTGTTCGCGCTCTCGCCGCCGACCCGGAACTCGTATGCGACCTGGTCGTCGACGGCGCTTCTCTGCGGGCGCAGGGCGTCACACTCGAATTGCCCGACGCGGGCGTGCGCGCGGCCTGGGCCGGTATCTCCCCGCCGGTGTCGGGCTGGACGGTGACCGGTGAGATCGCCTCGACCGACCTGGCCGCGGCGGCCCACCGCGGTATGGAGGAGGTGGCGACATTCGTCCCCACCAGTGCGGGGGAAGATGTCGTGCGTCAGATCCGTGCAGCGGTGTGGGGAGCGCCGGAGGCTGGTCTGGGAGGCATACCGCGCGGCGTCGGATTCGTCTCCCAGGTACTCGGCTTTCTGGGGCCGGATGCCGAGAGCGTGCCACTGCGCGAATCCGGTGCATGGCTGCGTTTGTCGCTTCGCCGTGGGCATGTTCTGGTACGCGGATCCGCGGCAAACGCGCGCGAGTCGGGCGCGGCGCGAGCGGCCAGCTGAACGCCGACGACACCTGATGCTTGACCGCGAATTCGCGGTGCCCCTACGGTGACGGAATGGCGACTGCACCGATCACCTTCACGGCACGCGAGGGCAAGGGGTTGGCCGCCGGCGCCCTGGGCCTCTGGGGATCAACCGTCATCGGACTGGCATCCACCGCACCCGTGTACTCGCTGGTCGCAACACTCGGGTTCATCGTCATCGCGGTGGGAGCGCAGGCGCCGATCATCTTCGTGCTGGCGTTCGTGCCGATGCTCTTCATCGCCTACGCGTACCGGGAACTCAACCGTGAGATCCCGGACTGATGCTCTCTTGGCCGATAACGCCGTGTTGGTGACGGCAACCGGTGTGGTCTTTATCGTGGCCATGACGTGGATCAGCTGGCGAGGCGTCGAGATCGGCGAAAGGGTTCAGAACATCCTGCTCGGCCTGCAATATCTCGCACTCGCGATCTTCATCGTCGCAGCCCTCTGGCACTTCTTCGCAGGCAGCGCACCCGATCCGACGCCGTTCGAGTGGTCCTGGCTGAACCCGTTCGCGATCGGTGACTGGAGCGGCTTCGTTCAGGCCATCCTGCTTGCTCTGTTCATCTACTGGGGCTGGGACACAACGCTGGCGCTCAACGAAGAAACGAAGGATCCGCGGCGAATCCCGGGCCGCGCAGCGCTGCTCACGACAGTCATCCTGCTGTTCACCTACGTCGCGGTGACGATCGCGGCGATGATGTACGCCGGACTCGGTGACGGCCCGACGGGTCTCGGAAACGAGACCAACGCCGATGACTTCTTCATCGCGATCAAGGATGGGCTTCTCGGCCCGCTCGGGTGGGTGCTGGTCGTCGCGGTCATGGTCTCGGCGATCTCATCGACCCAGACGACGATCCTTCCGACAGCCCGCGGCACTCTCGCGATGGCCGCCTACCGCGCGCTCCCCAAGAAGTTCGCGACTGTGCATCCGCGCTTCAAGACGCCATCGTTCTCGACCCTGGTCATGGGGATCGTCGCCGTCGTCTACTACGTCGGGATGACGCTCATCAGCGACAACATCCTGCAGGACTCGATCCTCTCGCTCGGGCTCGCTATCGCGTTCTACTACGGCATCACGGGCTATGCGTGCGTCTGGTACTTCCGTCGCGAACTGTTCACCTCACGGCGGAACTTCTTCTACAAGTTCCTGTTCCCGCTGCTCGGTGCGCTGATGCTGACCTACGCGTTCGTACAGTCGGCCATCGACATGTACAGCGTCGACTACGGGTACACGGTGCCCTTCGGCGTCGGCGGCACGTTCGTCCTGGGAGTCGGCGCGCTCGCCTTCGGGGTGCTGCTGATGTTCCTCTGGTTCCTGTTCCCGCGTGCGAAGTCGTTCTTCCGCGGCGAGAGCCTCAACCGCGACACACCGGTCATGGTCCGCGACGAGCCGTCAGCGTACGGTCGCTCGGTGGACGGCGGACTGACCTGACGCCAGGCCGCGTGACTCGGTCACACGGTCGCTGCTGCGCCCCGTCCAGCCGCGCGGCCCGAGAACAGGCATCCTCCGACGAAGGTGCCTTCGAGCGCTCGATAGCCGTGCACGCCGCCGCCACCGAACCCACTGGCCTCGCCCGCGGCGAACAGTCCCTCGATTGGCTCGCCGCCGGCGCCGAGCACCCGCCCGGACAGGTCAGTCTCGATGCCGCCGAGCGACTTGCGCGTCAACACGTGGAGCTTGACGGCGATGAGCGGACCCGCGTCGGGGTCGGTCATGCGGTGCGGTGCGGCGGTTCGCACGAGCCGATCGCCGCGGTACGCGCGCGCCGAGCGCAGCATCGCCACTTGCGCATCCTTGGTGAAGTCGTTGTCCATCTCGCGGTCGCGCGCCTCGACCTCAAAGCGGACGCGGTCGGCATCCAGCGTCTCACCGCCGGGGAGCGCGCGCATGCCCTCAATGAGGCTGTTGAGGTCGTCTCGGATGACGAAGTCGGCACCGTGGTCGAGGAAGGCTTGCACGGGTCCCGCAGCTCCCTTTCCGAGCCGTGAGCGCAGCAGCAGTCGCACGTCTTTGCCGGTGAGGTCGGGGTTCTGCTCGCTGCCCGAAAGTGTGAATTCCTTCTCGACGATCCGCTGTGACAACACGAACCAGGAATGGTCGTGGCCGGTCGCGCGAAGGTGCGCGAGGGTCCCGAGCGTGTCGAAGCCGGGAAACAGCGGCACGGGGAGGCGCGCCCCCGTGGCATCGAGCCAGATCGAGGACGGACCGGGCAGGATCCGGATGCCGTGCAGCGGCCAGATCGGGTCCCAGTTGTGGATGCCCTCGACGTAGTGCCACATGCGGTCGCGGTTGATGAGGTTCGCGCCCGCGGCCTCGGTGACGTCGAGCATGGCGCCGTCGACATATGCGGGAACGCCCGTGACCATGTCTGCGGGGGCCGTCCCCAGTCGCTCGGGCCACCACCTGCGTACCAGGTCATGGTTCCCGCCGATGCCTCCGGATGCTACGACCGTCGCGCCAGCCTCGATCTCGAAGCTTCCGACGACATCTCGTGACGTTTCCACGCCACGGGCGGCGCTGGAGGGCGCGAGAACATCGCCGGCAGCCCCCGTCACGGCACCCTCTCGCACCGTGAGTGAGGTCACGCGGTGGCGAGGGAGTACCGTCAGCATCCCGTCACGCTCGGCATCCTCGAGTGCCGCCTGGAAGGGTGCGACAAGCCCGGGGCCGGTTCCCCACGTGATGTGGAAGCGGGGCACCGAGTTTCCGGGGCCCCCGGCGGTGTAGCCGCCGCGCTCTGCCCACCCGACGACGGGGAAGAAGCCCACCCCCCGCTCTCGGAGCCAACTGCGCTTCTCGCCGGCGGCGAACTCGAGGTAGGCCTCGGCCCAGCGGCGGGGCCAGGCATCCTCGGGGCGGTCGAAGCCCGCCGTGCCGAACCAGTCCTGTCGTGCCAGTTCGAGGCTGTCGCGGATGCCCATCCGCCGTTGTTCGGGCGAGTCGACGAAGAACAGTCCGCCGAACGACCACCATGCCTGCCCGCCGAGGTTCGTGCGCGGCTCCTGGTCGAGGACGGTGACGCGCTTGCCGGCCGCGACAGCCTCTGCGGCGGCGACAAGCCCAGCCAACCCCCATCCGATCACGAGGACGTCGGTGCGGTGAACGGATGCTTCGGTCATGCGACTCCCTTGTCGTGAAATGCCGGCGTCGTGCGCGTCAGTTCTCTGACGTCAGCGGAATGTCTGTGCGACCGCCCGCCCCCGGCCCGATCTCGGTTCGTTCGAACGTGTTCACCATGGCATGCGCGGCGCGACTGAGGTAGTCCCAGAGGAGTTCTTCGTGAAGGGGCGACAATCCCGCCTCGTTGACGGCGGCGCGCATGTGTGCGAGCCATCTGTCACGCGCGTCGGGATTGACGTGGAACGGTGCGTGCCGCATCCGCAGGCGGGGGTGGCCGCGCTGCTGGCTGTAGGTCGTCGGCCCGCCCCAGTACTGCTCGAGGAACATCAGCAGACGCTCTTTAGCCGGCCCGAGGTCCTCTTCGGGGTACATGGGACGCAAGACGGGGTCATCCGCGACCCCTCGGTAGAAGCCGTCGACGATACGCACGAACGTCTCGTGTCCGCCCACCGCCTCGTAGAAGGACTGCTGCTCGGGCGTGCTCACGTCTCTGCTTCCTCGGATGCTTCAGAGTCGGCATCCGTCTTCTTGCTCGTTCGCTTGGCGCGCCAAACGGGCCGATCCGGAACCCCAGGATGCGCGATCGGGGTCGGTTTGGTTCGGGGCGGGTTGGCGCCGCGCACCCGGCCGGCAGTCTCGAGACCCGACAGCATGATCGAGTTCATCTGCGGCAGGGTCAGACCCAGGCCGTCGATCGCCCGCTTGAGTCTCATACGCAGCTCACGGGCGACGTCATCCTTGGCCCCGGCCCGCGTCTTGATCACGATCCGGATGACCAGCGCGTCTCCTGACACCGACTCAAGTCCCCAGACCTCGGGGTCCTCGATGATGCGGCTGCGCCACTTCGGCTCCTGCGCGAGCGCACGGGCGGCATCCAGCATCGCCTGTTCGACCTCGTCCACGTCGGCGTCGACGGGCACGGC
>NZ_JASBSF010000035.1 GCF_030149085.1 Microbacterium sp.
GGATGTGTCGTAGACCCCGGTGCGCGACGAGAGTGCCGATGGCGTCTGTGCGCAGGGCTGCTTCTTTCGAGTGGTCGCGAGTGACCAGCGTCGCCTCACCTGGCGCGTAGCCCTCGGCCTGAAGCAGAGAGACCAACGGCGCGACCCCGGCGCCTGCACCGATCATCAGAAGCTTCGAGCCGGTGCGGGCATCACCGGTCATCGTGCCGTACGGACCCTCGAACAGGACGGGGTGCCGGGTGTGAGTCGCGCCAGACGCGCGGTGCCGTCACCGACAATGCGGGCAGAGATCGTCAGGCTGCGTCCGTCGGGGGCTGCAGCCAACGAGAACGGATTGGCCCGTGATGCTCCCGGGCCATCCAGGAAGCGCCAGATGAAGAACTGGCCCGCGCGGGCGCCCAGGCGATCCAGCCGGCGCCCGGTCATGTTGACCGCAACGCCGCCCACGCCATCAGGACGAACGTCGGCAACCCGCACCCTGTGACGCAGCGAGCGCGCGAGGGGGACCAGGATGCGGAAGACGACGATTGCGGCGGCGCTGATCGCCCACAGTCCCCACCAGTAGGCCGTGGCGACGGGGGAGAAGAGGAAGTCGGCGCCCGTCCACAGTTGGTGAGGCAGCGCGAGCCCGACGCCGAGGTACGCGTACAGGTGCAGCAGGTGCCACGACTCGTAGCGCAGCTTCGCTCGGGCGCGACGCATCGAGGTGATCGCAACGAGGATGATGAGGATCGTGCCGGCGGTTGCGAGAAGCATCCCCGGGTAATCCCACACGAACTCCCAGAGTTGGACGAAGACGTTGACGTCGGCCGCTGCCGCGTACCCCAGAACCAGAAGTGCGATGTGGGCGAGCATCAGCGAGAACGACCAAAAGCCGACGAGTCGGTGCATCCGGGTCAATCCGTCACGGCCGAAACCGCGCTCGAACAGGGGAATACGGGCAAGAAGGATCACCTGGTACAGCAGGAGGTTTGAGGCGATCAGGCCTGTCAAGCGGCCCAGGCTGTTCAGCGCTGCCGCATCGAGGCCCCACAGATCCTGCAGGCCACCGCCGGCCACCCACAGGGCGAGAACGAACAGGCTTGTCAGCCAGATGACGGCGGTCGCAGCGAGGTTCCACGCCTGGCGGGCAGAGCGCCCCCGGCGGCTGCGGGGCACGCTGGTGTTCTCCCGAGGCGGGGTCAGAGTCTGCGGGCGCCGCGAAGCGGGATACGGTGCCGTGACGGTGGTGCGAGACGGTGTCGCTGTGGTCATGGGGCAAGCGTGGCGGCGGGGGGACCTTGAGACTGCTCTAAGGAAAGCCGCCGCGCTCGCGGTTCATAGAATCCTCACATGAGTTTCGGATCTGCCGCACAATTCGGCATCCGTCGACCTGCCGACCAGGATCCCTGTGTTTGCGGCAACGGGAACACCTACGGGCGGTGCTGTGGACCACTCCACCGGGGTGAGGCGGCCCCGAGCCCGGAACGGCTGATGCGCTCGCGGTACAGCGCCTTCGCGCTCGGCGATGCTCGCTACCTCGCCGACACGTGGCATCCGCGGACGCGACCCGAGCGGATCGATATTGACCCCGACGTGCGCTGGGTGGGGCTGCGCATCATCGACGCTCCCGCGGTCGGGCGCGACACCACCGGCATCGTC
Source organism: Microbacterium sp. (assembly GCF_030149085.1). GTDB lineage: Bacteria > Actinomycetota > Actinomycetes > Actinomycetales > Microbacteriaceae > Microbacterium. The sequence goes on from NZ_JASBSF010000035.1 coordinate 1,642, forward strand.
GAGTTCCGGGCGCGCTGGCGGCACGGCGCGGACTCCGGAGAGCAGCACGAGCGCAGCCGGTTCCGCCTCGCCCGCGGACGCTGGTGGTACCTCGACGCCGAAACGGCCGGCTCCGACATCCTGTGACGGATGTCGAAGCCGGCCGCTTCGGGTGTGGTCAGGCGGCGGCGCCTGCCGTAGTCGCTGCCGAGACCTCGATGAGGCGACCGGTGCGGACGTCGTAGACGTAGCCGTAGACCGGGATGCGGGCGGGGACGAGGGGGTGCGCCTTGATGCGCGCCACGTCGTCGACAACGGCCTGGGCCTGGTCGCTGATCGTGAGCCAGTCGATGTATGCGGCCTCGGCGGAGCCGGGCCCGGTGCCGACATCCACGAAGCCTTCGGCGCGCAGCTCGGCGGTCTCGAGCGAGTTCGCGAGCAGGCCGCGGATCACTTCGTCGGTGAAGAACTCCATGCCGCAGTCGGTGTGGTGGATGACGAACCACTCCTTCGTGCCGAGCAGCTTGTACGAGATCACGAGGGACCGGATGGCGTCGTCGGACGCACGACCGCCGGCGTTACGGATGACGTGGGCATCCCCTTCGCTCAGGCCCGCGTACTTCGCCGGGTCGAGACGCGCGTCCATGCACGTGAGGATGGCGAAGCCGCGGGCGGGCGGCAGAGCGAGATCGCCCTTGTCGAACGCGGATGCGTAGGACTCGTTTGCGTTCAGCACCTCGGACAGAACTGACATGACACTCCTCGGGTGGATGGCCTGGCATCACCACGCTAGGTGTCGCAAAGCGCCGCGTGCGCTGTATGACCGTCTGTGACGGGCGGCCGTGCTGCGGCTGCTCAGCCTTCGTGCGACCACGCGTGCAGCCGCCGCAGCAGCGGGCGCTTCTTCTCGAGGTGACCGTGCATCCGCCGCAGAATGTCATCGAGCGCTTCGATCGCCTCCTCGATGTGCGGTCCCTTGTTGAGCATGACGCACTCGGCCCGTTCACCCGCGGCGGCATCCGTCACCTCGGCGCGGGTCGGCACACCGCTGCCGGCGAGCGAGTCGAGAACCTGCGTCGCCCAGATCACCGGTACGTGTGCGGCTTCGCACAGCCACAGGATCTCTTCCTGCACCTCCGCAAGTCGCTCCCAGCCGGCCTCGACGCCGAGGTCGCCCCGGGCGATCATGATGCCCACCCGTGGCCGTTGCATGAGTTCGAGGAGGATCTCGGGCAATGCCCGGAAGGCACGCACCGTCTCGATCTTCACGACGACGCCCAGGTGCCCGGCCTCGCGGGAGTCGAGTTCGGCGAACAAGCGGGCGACGTCGCCGGGCGAGCGCGCGAACGAGAGCTGCACGATGTCGGTGAATCCGACGACGGCATCGAGAGCGCGCAGATCCTCGTCGGTGAGTGCCGAGATGGGCAGGTCGGTGTCGGGGAGGTTGATGCCCTTCTCGGCGCGGAGTCTCGTTCCGCGGGGCGAAGCGAGCGTCACCTCGATCTCCGCGATGCGGTATCCCTCGCCCTCACCGATAGTGCGCACGAAGCCTTCGATCTTGCCGTCATCGAAGAGCACGCGATCGCCGACGCGGATCACCTCGAGCGCTTCGGGCACCGTGCAGCCGACGTGATGGCGGCCCTCGTGCGTGAACCCCGGTTCGAGATCCGGACGCATCTCGATGATCTCGCCGCGGTGGACCCGCAGCGCCTGATCGACCGGGGGCAGCGGGCCGACGCGGGTCTCGCGGCCGTCGACATCCAGCAGCGTCCCGGTTCCCACATAGGCAGTCCGGTCGCCTTCGATCTGTGCCCCGCCGTCGTGCAATGCAACGACCGTCATGTAGCGCGAGCGGCCGCGAGTGTCGGTGAATTCGACGGTGTCGTCGATCTGAAGACGAGAAAGCCACGCGGCATCCGTGACCGGGATCTCACCTGCGGGCGCAGGAGAGTCGTCGGTGCGTGGTGCGACCAGCCAGACTGACGCGGGCTCGATCACGCGGCCCAGAGCGTCTCGCGTGGGTGCCACCTTCACCACCCGTGGCCCCGGCTCGAGCTGACCGGTGCGCAGTTTCGGCCCCGCGAGGTCGGTGGCGATCCGGATGCCCGCGCCGGCCTCCCGGACATGCCTGGCCATGCGCTCCCAGGCTGCGCAGTCGTCGTGTGCGCAGTTGATGCGGGCGACGTCCATTCCTGCTCGGGCGAATCGCGCGACCAGTGCGGAATCGTCGGCGGCCTCGCTCGGCAACGTGACCATGATCCGGGTCTGGCGGTCATCGGCCGTCCCGCCCAGCAATGCTGCCGCGTGCACGCTCAGGGCAGTGGGGTCAGGCGGTTGCGACTCCGGATCCGCGGAGGCATGCTCGCCCGGTGCGGCTTGCCCGAGCGCTGCATCGATCGTGCCCAGAACCGCATCGAGGTTGCGAAGCACATCGGCTTCCATGCGCCCGAGCGACGAGAGCCCCTCCGCGGTCAGGCGATCCTGGAGGTCGCGCAGGTCTCGCGATCGCAGGGCGACATAGCGAACGAGATTGGCGGCGCCGGCCGCATGCACGGGATGCACGCGGGACAGAAGAGCGGATGCCGCTTGCTCGGCATCCTGAGCTGCAGAGCGGAGGGTCAGCAGTTCGGCGCGAAGAGAGTCGAGTCGTTGAGAGCGAGCAGTATCGAGCATCGTCCGACCTCCACCTCTGACGTTAGCTCTCCGCCGTGCGCGGCGTCAGGGGAAGGGACGTGAATATCCGGCCGGGAGGCTGCTCAGGCGAGAGTCACATCGGAGACGGTCACGGTGCGCCCTCCCGCAATCATCGCGCGGGCGCAGGCGACATCCAGACGCGCGATGGCGAGCCCTGGGTGATCGAAGGTGTCAGCCTCCGTCGGTGGCTGGAGGGCCGCCTCGATGGCAGCGTGATCGATGACGACGCCATACTGCTCGGCCAAATGCGTCGCCACCGGCACGACCAGTCCCCGCACCACGTTCTCGTCCCACGGTTGCAGCTCGACGATGACCAGGCGATCCGAGAGAGCGCCATAAAACTGCGCAATCCGCTTCTCATACGGAGCGGTCACCGTGATCACCAGGCGCGCGAGCGGGAATCGCTCTGACTGCCAGATCTCGCGGAGGATGGACACGTCGGGCTCGGTGGTGCCCAGTCGCGCCAGCTCATCGACGTCTTCGACAACGACCACGGTGCGCCGAGTCAGCGCCGACAGTGTGTCGCGCAGCAGCATCGCCGGCTCGCCGTCCACGGTCGTTCCGGGGTCGAAGAAGAGCGTCGGCAGCGGATCCTCGAGGTCGAGCAGAAGGCGCGCGATCTCGGCTGCGAGGCTCGTCTTGCCGCAGCCGCGTCGGCCCACGAGGGCGGGGATCAGTGGCTGATCGCTGAGGAGGTACGCCGCGACATCCAGGGCTTCGCGTCCTCGAAGAAGACCCGCCAGAGGGTCTGTGCGTGTCGCGGGCGCGGCGCCGTCGGACGCCCCGACCTGTTCGGAGTCATCGACGCGGTGGCGACTCGGAGAGCTTTCCTCGGGCAGCAGGTCGGCGACCGCGAGATCTCCCCGGAGGGCAGCGTGCAGCCGAATTGCCAGGGCCGCGGCATCCGGCGAGGCCGTGATCATGTTTCGCACCTCGGCTTCATTGCCGATCGTCTGGCCGGCAGCGAGAAGACGGTGAAGCAGAGCCTCGCCCTCGGGACCGAATGCCTCGCGGAACTCACCGGCCCAGTTCTGCGCGAACGCGGATGCCGCGTGCGTCACCGTCGCGTGATCGGATCCCCAACGTTTGGCCTCGGCCTTGGCCAGACCGACAAGCCCGCGAATGGACAGCGTGTCGGTCGCGCGCATCGATCCCTCCCTGCGGCGACGGCCCCGGGTCGTCGCCGCGACGCTTGATAACAGTTGTAGCGCGGTTCTGGCGTTTCCCACTACTGCTCCAGTGGTGAGCCTGCCAGACTCACAGCTATGAGAACCAGAGCATTGAGTGCAGTTGTCGCCGGGGTCTTCGCTGTGTCTATCGCGCTGAGCGGTTGCTCGCAGAACAACGTCATCGCCCCGGTGACGATGGACGCCGGTGACCTGCAGGGGGAGACCGTCGAGCTGATCGTCGGTCAGGTGCTGAACATCAACACCGGTGATTTGCCGGTCGACAGCTACAGCGGCGAGGTTGCCGATCCTGCTGTCGCCGAGTTCGTCCCCGGTCACACCGACGACACCGCGACGTTCAACCCCGGTGTCACCGCGCTGAGCGTGGGGACCACCGAGGTCGTGCTGTCCAACAGTGACGGTGGGATTCAGGACGTCACCTTCACTGTCGAGGTCACCGAGAAGAAGTGACGGATGCCCCGCGAATCATTCGCGGGGCATAGTCTCGAACCATGCGTGCAACCGTCATTCATGGTGCCCGAGATGTCCGACTGGAGACCGTTGCCGATCCGGTGCTCTCTACCGGTGGCGATGCGGTAGTTCGTGTCGTCGCAGCCTGTGTTTGCGGGTCCGACCTCTGGTCATACCGTGGAATCGCGCCTACCGAAGAGCCGCATCGGATCGGACATGAGTTCATCGGCGTCGTGGAAGCTGTCGGTGACCAGGTCGAACTGGTGCATCCCGGCGATTTCGTGATCGCGCCCTTCTACGTGTGTGACAACACCTGCCTGAACTGCCGCAACGGCGTGAGCACATCGTGTCTCACTGGCGGTTGGTGGGGGCAGGATGACCGGTTCGGCGGCTTCGCCGACGGCGGCCAGGGTGAGCGGGTGCGCGTGCCGCTGGCCGACGGAACACTCGTGGTTGTGCCAGGACCGGTCACTGACGACGAGATCCCGGGGCTGTTGTCACTGGCCGACGTCATGGGGACCGGACATCACGCCGCCGTGAGCGCCGGAGTACAGCCCGGAGACACCGTGGTCGTTGTCGGCGACGGCGCGGTGGGGCTGTGCGGCGTGATCGCAGCGAAGCGGCTGGGTGCGACCGAGATCATCGCGATGTCTCGCAATCCGCAGCGCCAGGCGCTTGCCTGGGAGTTCGGCGCAACACACGTCGTCGCCGAGCGCGGTGACGAGGGCGTTGCTGCCGTGCGGCAGCTCACTGAAGGCATCGGTGCCGATCGCGTTCTCGAATGCGTCGGAACGAAGGAGTCGATGGCACAGGCCCTGGCCTCAGCGCGGCCCGGCGGACGGGTTGGGTTCGTCGGCGTACCGGCTGGCGGCCCGGAGCTGCCTGTTCGCGACATGTTCAACCGGAACGTCGGCGTCGTCGGTGGTGTCGCGCCCGTCCGGGGATACATCGAGGAGCTGCTGCCAGACGTGCGGTCGGGGGCGATCACCCCGGGTCGCGTCTTCGATCTCGAGCTTCCGTTGAGTGAGGTTGCCGAAGCGTACGCCGCAATGGACGAGCGCCGTGCCACGAAGGTGCTGCTGCGACCGTAATCGTCGATCACGCCATCCGGGTCACGTGGGGGACCTTCGTCGGGCGTCTTTTCAGACGTTGTCTGTAACAATGTTCGGATGCAGCTCGAGGCGGCGGATTACGCGGCGATCCTCGACGTCCTCGAGTCGGTCGCCGGCTCACACGACACACGCGACTACGCCGCGCGGGTGAGCGCCGGGCTCTTCCGGCTGTTCCCTTGCCAGGGGGCTTCGTGCACCGAGATCGACGTCACGGGACGTCGCGTCATCTCCGAACCGGCGCCCCCGTTTCCGTCGGGCTGGATCGCGCAGTACGGACCCGCATTCGAGAAGTTCGCGTGGCAGCATCCGTTGTTCGGAAAGCTCATCTCCGGTGAGCGGGTCGGGCCCATCTCGTGGAGTGTTGATGCAGCAGAGAGCGCGTTTGCGCGCACCGAGCTCTACCGCTCGTTCTACGAGCCCAACGGAGTTCGGCGCCAGACCGTCCTGATCTTCCCCACCCCGCACGGCACATCGATCGTCATCTCGATCGACTGCGCTGCCGCACACCCATGTGGAGGGAGGGAGGCCGCGATGCTCTCGACGATCGCACCGTTGCTCGAGACCAGCTATCGCCTGGTCAGCAGGGCAGAGGGAAACCTCGTCTGGCCCTTCGCGGATGCCGGGGGCGCGGCGGCGAAAGCAGGCGTCACACCGCCCGCCGGCCCGGCACCGCGTGCGCCGCTCGGTGAGAGCTCGGACAAACTCACGATCGATGACGCGCAGTTGCGTGCGCATCAGGCTTTGCGATCGGCAGGCTTGACCGCTCGGCAGGCCGAGATCGCGCTCATGGTCGCGAGCGGTGCAGCGACGTCGCAGATTGCCACGACGCTGCAGATTTCCACGGGAACCGTGCGAAAACACCTCGAAGCGGTGCACGCGACACTGGGCGTCTCCAGCCGCGCCGCCGTTGCCGCGACGGTCATGCGCCTCGTCCACCCCGAAGCGGCAGACATTCTCGGTCAGCCGCTGCTCTCACGCTGAGGCCGGCGGAGTCCCCTCGGACACTGCACCGGCGGATCATCGCTGGCCTGGGGTGCCGAGATCGATGGCAGAGCCGCCGGTGCAGTTCCTGAGCCTCGCTGCGAGGGACCCACGACGATCCCGGATGCGGCGAAGCTCCCCTCCGCCAACGACGCTACGAGGGTGACCCCGATCCGGCCATACGACATTTCGCGTACCTGAAGGTTTTCCGGGTCAGCGACCGTACGCTGGCTCTATGCGTCCACCGAGACCAGAACCCGTCGGCCCCGGCCAGGAATCGGTCTGGAACTACCCGCGCCCGCCGCGTCTCGAGCGCGTCGATCGCCGCATCGTCGTCGAGTTCGCTGGGGCGGTGATCGTCGACACGAGAGACGTTGTCCGCGTGCTCGAGACGACTCATCCTCCCGTCTACTACCTTCCGATCGACGCGTTTGTCCCCGGGGTTCTGTGTGAGGGTGAGGGAACGTCGTTCTGTGAGTTCAAGGGTCAGGCTTCGTACTTCGACGTCGTGGCGAACGGGCGGATCGCCCCGCGCGTGGGGTGGACCTATCCCCATCCGTCTCGAGGTTTCGAGGAACTCGCCGGTCGCGTAGCTCTCTATCCCGGCCCGATGGATCGCTGCACGGTCGACGGTGAGATCGTCGCGCCGCAGCCCGGCACCTTCTACGGCGGGTGGATCACGAGCGACATCCGAGGTCCCTTCAAGGGTGTACCCGGATCGGGAGGGTGGTAGCGGCTTGGTATGTGGCGATCAGTAACCGCGGAGGTCGATGTCACCCGCATCGTCGATCTCGGGGCCGGTGGTCAGGAGCACCTCGGCATCCAGCGTCAGGTCGATCACATCGCGCAACAGGCCGCCGAGTGTGGTTGCGCGCAAGAGTCGCAACTGATCCATCTGCTCCAGCGGCGCGATGGCGGCGAGCTGCCACGCCGACTCGACCGGGTCCTCAGACAACTCGACGTTCGGATCCCAGCGCACGTCGCTGAACTCGGCAGCTCGGGCCAGCACCCGACGAACGATCTGCTCGGCCTGCGCGTACAGCGGCGTGAGCTCCTCGCTCCACTCGAGCTCCGGCATCAGGGTCACGGATGCCGCGGGGTACGGGTCATCCTCGAGCCATCGGTCTACCGCAACCCGGGTTCCACCCACGGCGATGATGTGCACATCGTCGGCGCGCGGGTCCACCTGCAGGATCCGGGCCATCGTGCCGACGGAGAACCGCTGGTCGCCACCGCCCGCCTCACTACCCCGTTCGATGAGGACCACGCCGAACGACGGCTCGTCGTCGTCGAGGACACGGCCGAGCATCATGAGGTAGCGCTGCTCGAAGATCCGCAGCGCGAGCGGGGTGTGGGGGAACAGCACCGTGCCGAGCGGGAACATCGCGACATCCGCCATGCCCCCCAGTCAACCAGCGATTACGAGCGCGGGGCCCGGCGCCGCAGGATGAGTGCGATCACGCCGCGCCACCCGACGAGGAAGAGCGCGAGCACGATCGAGGCCACGATCACGAACGCGGTCTGCACTCCCTGGCCGCTGATGGCGCGCAGGAGCATGCCCCCGATCACCGTATAGAGCCAGACCGCGACCCCGGCGTTCAGGATTGCGAGGGGAAAGCGCCAGAGCCGCATCGTGAGCCAGCCGACAAGGAGCGCGACGAGGAAGGGCCAGGTGGTCTGCGCGAGGCCGAGACCGTCGGGGCCGATGACCTCTTCGCTGTGGCTCGCACGTCCGATCGCCGCAAAGATGACCACGAGCACGACGTCGGTCGCGAGGGCGATCGCGACCGTACGGGGCGCCGGCAGCACGGGGGAGGGGCGGTCGGGTTCCGGGGCTGTGCTCATGCCCCCAGTCTGCCCGGCCGCGCGCGGTTGGCGAGCTAATCTTGTGCGGTGGCACTGTCGAAGATCCTGCTCTACTACCGGTTCACGCCGATCACCGACCCGAGCGCGGTGCGGCTGTGGCAGCGGGACCTGTGCGAGTTGCTCGGGCTTCGAGGACGCATCCTGATCTCGAAAGATGGGATCAATGCCACTGTCGGTGGCGAGCTTGGTGCGATGAAGACGTACTGGCGCAAGACCCGCGAGTACCCCGGTTTCGGCGACATCGACTTCAAATGGTCGGAGGGGAGCGGGCTCGACTCCGACGGACGCAGCCTCGACTTTCCGCGCCTGTCCGTGAAGGTGCGAGATGAGATCGTGAGCTTCGGTGCCCCCGACGAGCTGCGCGTCGACACAGCGGGCGTCATCGGCGGTGGCACCCACCTGTCTCCGGGCGCCGTGCACAAGCTCGTCGAGGAGCGTGGCGACGATGTCGTCTTCTTCGACGGTCGCAACGCGTTCGAGGCAGAGATCGGGCGCTTCAAGAACGCGGTCGTACCGGATGTCGCAACGACGCGCGATTTCGTTGCGGAACTGGACTCGGGCAGGTACGACCACCTCAAAGAAAAGCCCGTCGTGACCTACTGCACGGGCGGCATCCGCTGTGAAGTGCTCTCGAGCCTCATGGTCTCGCGCGGGTTCTCAGAGGTGTACCAGATGGATGGCGGAATCGTCCGCTACGGGGAGAGCTTCGGCAACACGGGGCTCTGGGAGGGTGCGCTCTACGTCTTCGACGGGCGAGAGTCCCTCACGTTCGGGACGGATGCTGTGACGATCGGAGAGTGCGCCACGTGCGCCGCCGCCACCTCGCGCATGGTCAATTGCGCCGATGCTGACTGTCGGGTGCGCGTCGTGCAGTGCGAGGGATGCGCGGATGCGGCATCCGCGATATGCGCCCGCCATCGCGCGGTAGCGGAGCACGCTCTGGCGGGAGCCGACCGTAACTGATCGTGGAACACTTCGTCACGAGATCACAACATCCTTATGGCTTAGGCGTCCCGTGCCGTAGTGTGAGTCCCGTGCCGGTTTCCGGCGTGCGGGTCGCGCACTGCGACCCGGAGGTATAAGAAGGAAAAGACGATATGGCCACCGGCACCGTCAAATGGTTCAACTCCGAGAAGGGATTCGGTTTCATCGCTCCCGATGATGGCTCCGCCGATGTGTTCGCGCACTTCAGCGCGATCGCCGGCAACGGCTACCGCAGCCTCGAGGAAGCGCAGAAGGTCGAGTTCGACACCGAGCAGGGCCCCAAGGGTCTGCAGGCTGCGAACATCCGCGCACTCTGACACAATCCCCTCGAACGCGCCGCTCCGAAGCCGGAGTCGGCGCGTTCGTCGTTTCTGGGTGTCATCCATCTCAGCATCGACGTGCTCCAGCCTGACGATGTCCCGTGAACTCGCGAGTATTCGGATGCCGACATATCCCCCTCCGTAGTGTGGGGATAGCGAACGGCAACTGCCCTTGGCATCCATCCCGCGGCGCGCACGACGTGCGGCGCACGAGTGAAGTCAGGTGCCGTTGTGCCGTCATCCTCCGTATCTTCCCTTCCTCCCGTCGTCGCGGAATCGTCCAGGCTCGGGCCGGTTCG